>DASSGC010000352.1:0-7526 GCA_035693765.1 Acidimicrobiales bacterium | reverse complement strand
TCCGCCGCCGGGGGGTGACCGCCTACGGCTTCGGCATGTTCAGCCAGAAGCTGACCTACGAGGACTTCAGCCGCATGTTCCACGGCGACGACGAGCGGGTCGACGTCGACTCCCTGCGCCTGTCGACCGAGCACTGGCAGGCGCTCGCCCGCGATCTGCTGGGCGGCTGATCGAGGCCCGGGGCGACGGCGGCGGCCTGGGCATCGGGCCGGCGGTGGTCGAGCAGGTCGCCGGCGCCCACGAGGGGGTGGAGGTCACCTCGCCGCCGGGGCCGGACGGCGGCACCCGCGACACCCTGTGGTTCCGGACCCGGGGCGCCGGTGGGGTCCGGCGCCACCGGTCCCCCTAGGCTCGCCGGACCATGTCCGTGCGTGCCGTCATCTTCGACTTCGGCGGGGTGATCCTCACCAGCCCGTTCGAGGCGTTCGCCCGCTACGAGGCCGACCGGGGCCTGCCGGCGGGGCTCATCCGGCAGCTCAACGCCACCAACCCCGACGCCAACGCGTGGGCGCGCCTGGAGCGCAGCGAGGTCGACCTGGAGGGCTTCGCCGAGCAGTTCTCGGCCGAGGCCCGGGCCGCCGGCCACGAGGTCGACGGGCGCGACGTGCTCGCGCTGCTCGCCGGCACGCTGCGCCCCGAGATGGTCGAGGCCCTCCGCCGCTGCCACGACAGGCTCAAGACCGCGCTGCTCACCAACAACTTCGTGGCCACCGAGCCCGATCCGGCCGGTGCCCGCCGCCTCGGGCCGATGGGCGCGGTGCACGAGCTGTTCGACGTGGTGGTCGAGTCGAGCCGGGTGGGGCTCCGCAAGCCCGACCCCGGGATCTACCGGCTGGTGTGCGACGAGCTGGGCGTCGAGCCGGCCGAGGCGGTGTTCCTCGACGACCTGGGCGTCAACCTGAAGCCCGCCCGGGCCATGGGCATGACCACGATCAAGGTCGGCGACCCCGCGGCCGCCATCGCGGCGCTGGAGGCGGTCGTCGGCTTCCCGCTGGGGTGACGGCCGGTCCCGGATCGGTGGCCGCCGTCCCGGCACCGCCGACCCGGCTTCGCCGACCTGCCGCGTGCCATTGTTCCGGCATGCGCACGCGGCTCGGGGCAGCGGTGGTCGGGATCGGGGTGGCCGCCGTGCTGGCGCTGGGCGCGTGCGGCGGGGACGACGGTGGGTCGTCCGGCGACGGAGACGACGACGCCACCGGCACCAGCGAGGCGGCCACCGACGCGGCGGACGGGAGCCCGACGTGCGATCTGCTCGCCACCGAGCGGGTGAGCGAGCTGTTCGGGCACGAGGCCACGGTCCTGGCGCCGGACGCGGGGGCGGCGGAGGTGGCCGGCTCGTGCACCTGGCAGGCCGAGGCGGCCGGCGACGACTCCCCCGCCGTCTACCAGCTCCAGCTGTCGGTGTACCCCGGCGGCGCCTTCTACGACGCCACCGCGTGGGGCGGCACGCCCGAGCCGGTGTCCGGGCTGGGCGACGAGGCGTTCGTGGTCCGGGACGGCGGCGCGCAGGGCACCACCGCCGGGTACCGCGACGCGGCGCGCTCGGTGTTCCTCACCTACGCGGTGCTGGTCGACCCCGACGCCCCGGGGCCGAGCGGGCAGGCCGACGCGGTCGTCTCGCTGCTGCGCGACGTCGACGCCGCGCTCGGCTGATCGGCCGGGCATCCCGCTTCTGGGGACGGATCCGGTTGCCTCCCAACCAGATCCGTCACCGGAACGCGGGTGTCAGCCGGTCGCCTGGAGCGACTCGTACTCCTCGCCCGTGTCCTGCCAGTCCTCGAACTGGATGACACCCATCTCGGTGAACTTGGTGCGCAGCCAGCCGTCGCCGCCGTCGAGCAGGCCCAGCTTCTTGCAGTTGGGCACGATCTTGCTGAACAGCATCTGCTGGAACATGGTCCGGCCCTGGTCCTGGAGCACCAGCGGCAGGATCTCGGCGGGCTTGATGCCCATGCGCTCCCACACCTCCTGCTGGAGGAAGCGGTCGCGCATGCGGATGGCGGCCTCGAACGCGAACTCCTGGCGCTCCCGCAGCTCGGCGCCCGTCAGGTCGGCGTAGTACTCCTTCAGCGACAGCACGCCGAAGGCCACGTGGCGGGCCTCGTCGCTCATCACGTAGCGGAGGAGCTGCTTGAGGAGGGGGTCGGGCGTCATCTGCTGCATGAACCCGAAGGCGGCCAGCGCCAGGCCCTCGACCATGATCTGCATGCCCAGGTAGGTCATGTCCCAGCGGCTGTCGTTGATGATGTCGTCGAGCAGCAGCTTGAGGTGGGCGTTGATCGGGTAGAAGCCGTTCTGCTTCTCCTGGAGGTACTTGGCGAAGACCTCGACGTGGCGGGCCTCGTCCATGACCTGGGTGGACGCGTAGTACTTGGCGTCGATCCAGGGCACCGTCTCGACGATCTTCGCGGTGCAGATGAGGGCGCCCTGCTCGCCGTGCATGAACTGGCTGAGCGTCCAGTTGTCCATCTCGATGGACAACTGGATGAAGTCGTCCTCGGTGAAGTGCTCGAGCGGCGTGCCGGTCACGTCGCCCTGCATCTCGGCGAACTGCAGGCGCTGGAGCGCGGCGTTCTTCTCCAGGTCGACCTCGGTCTCCCAGGGCAGGTCGGTCTCGCCGTTCCACTGGGCGTGCTTGGCCTTCTCGTAGAGCTTGTTGAGCGCCGGCCGGGCGCCCTTCTGGTAGTCCCACGTGAAGATGGCGTCGGCGTTGTCGGCCACCGTGTGGATCGCCTCGTCCACGTCGGTGTTGCTGACCGAGAGGATGGCCTCGAGGTCGTTGATCTCGTCGCGGCCGATGATCTCGGCGTTGGCGGAGTACTCGTCGAGCGCCATGTGGGTGACCCCCTCGGTCGGGTGCTCATCGCGGATAACGTCGATTATCGACGACCCCGCGGATGAACGGAAGCCACCACCCTGTGACCTTGGTCACCGCGCCAACGGCGGGCGACGCGGCTACCCGACGCTGAGGGCGGCCTGGAGGATCGCCTCCTGCTCCTGCACGTGGATCGTGTGGCTGCCCGTGGCCGGGCTCCCCGACTCGTAGCGGCTCACCCGCACCACCGTGTGGGTGTCGGCGAACCGCTCGGCCAGCCGGTCCTGGGCGAAGGCCCAGGCACCCATGTTCGACGGCTCCTCCTGCAACCACACGAGCTCGCGGGCGCCGGGGTAGCGGGCCACCACCTCGGCCAGCCTGTCGTGGGGCCAGGGGTAGAGCTGCTCGACCCGCACCACCGCCACCGGGGCGCCCCGCTTGTCGCGCTCGGCCAGCGCCTCCTGGCCGACCTTGCCCGAGCACAGCACGATGCGGCGCACGGCGGCGGGATCGCCGGCACGCGGGTCGTCGAGCACCTCCTCGAAGCTGCCCCGGGTCAGGTCCTCGATCGGCGACCGGGCCGCCTTGGCCCGCAGCAGCGACTTCGGGGTGAACACCACCAGCGGCTTGCGGACGTCCCGCAGCATCTGGCGCCGCAGGAGGTGGAAGTACTGGGCAGCCGTGGTGGCGTTGGCCACCTGGATGTTGTCCTCGGCGCACAGGGTGAGGAACCGCTCGATGCGGGCCGAGCTGTGCTCCGGCCCCTGGCCCTCGTAGCCGTGGGGCAGCAGCAGCACCAGGCCCGACGTCTGGTCCCACTTGTCCTCGGCCGCCACCACGAACTGGTCGACGATCGTGCTGGCGCCGTTGACGAAGTCGCCGAACTGGGCCTCCCAGGCCACCAGCGCGTCCTTGTTGGCCACCGAGTAGCCGTACTCGAACCCGACCGCCGCGTACTCCGACAGCAGCGAGTCGTAGATCCAGAACTTGCCCTGGTCGGAACCGAGGTGGGCCAGCGGGGCCCACTCGTGGCCGTCGGTGTGGTCGACCAGCACCGAGTGCCGCTGGCTGAACGTGCCCCGCCGGGTGTCCTGGCCGGTCACCCGGATGTCGGTGCCCTCCAGCAGCAGCGAGCCGAACGCCATGGCCTCGGCGGTGGCCCAGTCGACCTCGCCGTCGCCCCGCACCATCCGGTCGCGGCCCTCGAACTGCCGGGCCAGCTTGGGGTGGATGTTGAAGTCGTCGGGCCAGCCGCTCAGCGTGTCGTAGACGTGGTCGAGCACGGCCCGGTCGACGCCGGTCTCCACGTGCGGCAGCACCCCGATCGGCGGCGGCGGCTCGGCCGCCCGCAGGTTGGCCGGCGGCGCCGACTGCCGGGTCTCGTCGAGCGCCTGCTGGAGCCGGTGCTGGAAGTCGTCGAGCGCCCGCTCGGCCTCCTCCAGCGACAGCTGACCGCGCTTCACCAGCGACTCGGTGAACAGCTTGCGCACCGACCGCCGCTGTTCGATCTTGGCGTACATCAGCGGCTGCGTGTAGCTGGGGTCGTCCCCCTCGTTGTGGCCGTAGCGCCGGTAGCTCACGAGGTCGATGACGACGTCCTTGTGGAACCGCTGCCGGTAGGCGTAGGCCAGCCGGGCCACCCGCACGCAGGCCTCGGGGTCGTCGCCGTTGACGTGGAAGATGGGCGCCTGGACGATCTTGGCGGCGTCGGTGGAGTAGATGCCCGACCGGGCGGCCTCGGGCGTGGTGGTGAACCCGATCTGGTTGTTGACCACCACGTGGATGGTGCCGCCGACGCGGTAGCCCTTGATGTCGCTCATGTTGAGCGTCTCGGCCACGACCCCCTGGCCGGCGAACGCGGCGTCGCCGTGCATGAGGATGGGCAGCACCGAGTAGGCGTCGGGGACGTTGATCTGGTCCTGGTGGGCCCGGACCATGCCCTCGACCACCGGGTCGACGGCCTCGAGGTGGCTCGGGTTGGCGGCCAGCTCGACGGTGACCTCGTTGCCGGCCCGGCTCTGGAACTTGCCGACCTGGCCGAGGTGGTACTTCACGTCGCCCGTGCCCTGCACGGCGGTCGGGTCGAGGGTGCCCTCGAACTCGCGGAACACCTGGTCGTAGTTCTTGCCCACGATGGTGGCGAGCACGTTGAGCCGCCCGCGGTGGGGCATGCCCATCACGGCGCCCTCCAGCCGGTCGTCGGCCGCGGCCTCGAGGATGGCGTCGAGGATGGGGACGAGGCTCTCGCCGCCCTCGATCCCGAAGCGCTTCTGCCCGATCCACTTGGTGCCCAGGAACTTCTCGAAGGCCTCGGCCGCGTTGAGGCGGTCGAGGATGTGGCGCTGGTCCTCGGCGTCGAGCTGCTGCTGGCTGACGTTCTCGACCTGCTCCTGGATCCAGTGCTGCTCGTCCAGATCCTGGATGTGCATGTACTCGACGCCGGCCGTGCGGCAGTAGGCGTCGCGCAGCACGCGGAGGATCTCGCTCAGCGGCATCCGGTCGCGCCCACCCAGGCCACCGGTGAGGAACTCGCGGTCGAGGTCCCAGATGGTGAGCCCGTAGGTGGCCGGGTCGAGCTCGGGTGCCATCTGCGGTTCCTTCCACCGCAGCGGGTCGAGGTCGGCGATGAGGTGACCGCGCACCCGGTACACCCGGATCAGCGTGGCCACGGCCATCTGCTTCTCGAGCATGGACTCGGTCCGGTCGATGGGGTTGACGTCGCGCCGCCACTGGACCGACTCGTAGGGCACGCCGAGGCTGGAGAAGATGTCGTCGTAGAAGCCGTCGGCACCCAGCAGCAGCTCTTCGACCCGCTTGAGGAACAGGCCCGACTCGGCTCCCTGGATGATGCGGTGGTCGTACGTCGAGGTGACGGTGATGACCTTGGAGGCGCCCAGGTCGGCGAGCATGGCCGGGTCGGCGCCGCGCCACTCGGCGGGGTAGTCGATGGCGCCCACGCCGACGATCACGCCCTGGCCGGGCATGAGCCGGGGCACCGACTGCCTGGTGCCGATGGTGCCGGGGTTGGTGAGGGTGACGGTGGCCCCGGCGAAGTCGTCGACGGTCAACTTGTTGGAGCGGACCTTGCGGATGATCTCCTCGTAGGTGCCCCAGAACGACCGGAAGTCCAGGGTGTCGGCCTCGCGGATGACGGGGACGACCAGGGTGCGGCTGCCGTCGGCCTTCTCCACGTCGACCGCCAGGCCGAAGCCCACGTGCTCGTGGCGGATGACCCGCGGCTTGCCGTCGGCGCCGGTGAGGTACGTGGAGCTCATCACCGGGACGCGCTCGGCGATGGCCCGGACGATGGCGTAGCCGACGATGTGGGTGAAGCTGACCTTGCCGCCCCGGGTGCGGCCCAGGTAGCCGTTGACGACCCGCCGGTTGACCTCGAGCAGCTTGGCGGGGATGTCACGGAAGCTGGTGGCGGTGGGCACGCCGAGGCTGGCTTCCATGTTCTCGACGATCTTCGCCGCGACCCCCCGCAGCGGCTTCCCGGGCTCCTCGACCTTGGCGGCGGGGGCCGCGGGGGTGGCCACGCCGTTGCTGGTGGGCACAGCGGGCGCGATCGGGGCGGCGGGCGCGGGCACCGCGGGCGCGGCCGGAGCGGCGGCGTGGTTGGTGGCGACGGGCAACCGACCACCGTTGCCCGAGGGAGCCGGTGCGGCGGGTTGACCACCGGGAGTGGGGGCGGCGCGGTGGTCCGCGTCACGCCGGTAGTCCGCGAAGAAGTCGCGCCAGCTCTCGCTCACCGAGCCCGGATCAGCCAGGTACTGCTCGTACATCTCGTCGACGAGCCAGGCGTTCGGACCCAGCGCGGTGGTCGATTGCGGTTCGTCACCCACGGTGCCGATGGTACCGGCCCGGGGTTGACCTCAGACCAGGGCCGTGCGCCTGTGGCCGGCCTGCACGCCGACCTGATCGACGGCGGCGAGGACGACGGCCCCGAAGGCATCGCCGCAGGCCAGCGGCGCGTCGTGGTCGGCGTCGAGCTCGAGCACGGGTGCTCCGAGCACCGCAGCGAGCGCCCGCTGCTTGCGGGGCAGCACCAGGCGATCCCTGGTGGTCAGGATCATCGCGGCCGGCTGGTGCAGGTCGGCGACGAAGGGGCGGGCGTCGAACCTGCTCAGGGCCCGCCCCGCCTCGACGAGTCCCGGTGCGTGCCCGCGGCGGAACTCACCCGCCAGCCACGCGCGGTAGCCGTCGAGCGAGGGCTCCTTGTCGACGGTCTCGCGGAGGATGCGCTGCACGACGCCGTCGCCGTACCCGTGTCGGAGGGCGGCCTCGACGACGGTGAGGCCCCGCCACAGGGCCCGGTCCCGCGCCTCGCTGCTGAACTCGAGCGCGGTGGCCGCCAGCACCATCCCGGCCACCAGGTCGGGGTGGCGGTGAGCGAGCAGCAGCGCGACGGGGCCGCCCATCGAGTAGCCGACGGCCACGGCCCGGTCGATGCCCAGCGTGGCCAGCAGCCCGGCGGCGTCGTCCGCGCAGTCCTCGAGGCTGAACGCGGTGTGGGCGCGCATGCCCCGGCCGTGGCTGCGGTGGTCGAGCGCGACGACGCGATAGGTGGTGAGCGAGGGGTAGGCACGGAAGAAGTTGACATCCGCAGTCGCCCCCCACCCGTGGAGCAGCAGCACGGCGGGGCGCCGCCCGCCGCTGTCGCGCGCGAACACCTCGCCGCGCCCGGGGACCGCCACGGACATGCCAGGCG
>DASSGC010000351.1:0-2871 GCA_035693765.1 Acidimicrobiales bacterium | reverse complement strand
AGCGGGACCTGTTCGTCGCCGTCAACGACTGGCTGCGAGACGTGCCCGACCCGATTGTCGTCCCCGTGCGCGAACGGTCCTGGGAGATCCTTCGTGACGAGAAGGCCCTGGAGCGGGACCACCTACCAGACCCTCGGATGGGTAGCGCAGTGGTCGGGATGGTCAGGGACGGTTCTCTGGGGCGCGGGGAACCAGGTGACGTCCCGTGTCGAGGCGGCCGCCGACATGCTCGACCAGCCGCAGCAGGTCCGATACTTCGGGGACGTCGACGTCGTCGGCCTCCGCCTGGCCCGTGACGTCACCGCGACATGCGAGACGGTCGGGTGGCCAGCCCCGGCACCAGCGGTCGGCTTGTACCGCCTCCTCGTGGACGCCGGCAGCCCGATACCCGCGTCAGGACGGACTCCGCGGGTGCCGGCGTGGATGGAGGCGTGGCTGGCCGACTGGTTCGGGGACACGGCGCTCGCAGCCCAGGCTGTCCACGTGGCCGCACGCGGCAGGCTCCCGCAGGAGGCCGTGGGCCGAGTCGCGCTCAAGGACCGGCTTCTTCGCGACCTCATCGGTCGCTAGCAGCACCCCTGTAGCTGACTCGGCCGCGTTGACCAACGCCGACGTGACCGGTCAAGTGGGCAACGCGGGGCAGTCGACTCGGCGGAGGTCCGCGTTCCGGGCTCATCTTCCGGGCGACGCTGGCGCCGTGATCGGATGGGGGGAGATGCGGTGTGAAGGTCAGAGGAAGTGTTGTATGTTGGTTGCGTGAGTCTTGCCGAGCACACGTTCACCCACATGCTCCGCAACTCCGGTGAGGTCTTGGCCGAGGTCGAGCACCGCGATGTGGTGTTGCGCCGACGGGATGGCGAGGACCTGTTCTTGGGGTTGCGGTCCCGCGAGGAGTCGGTCCGAGACGCGCTCGGTGTCCTGGCTCGGATCCTGCTCGCGGCGAGCGTCGATCCCGAAACCCGTCGGCGTGTCGTTGGCGCGCTGTCCGTGTCGCTTCCCTGGACGACGTTCCTTCCCGACGACGAGCGCGCCGCGTTCTTCGAGGCGCTCACGGCGATGGCTGCTGCGTGTGTCGAGGTGGATACCTTCGAGCCGCTCGCTCGGCTGATCGAGGGATGGCGGGCGACGGCGGAGATCCACGCCAATCCCGAGCTGGCCGAGCTGTTGAGCGTGCCGCGCTCGGGTCCGGCGGTGACGCTCGAGCGGCCGAAGGCGAGCTGATCTTTGGTCCGGGAGGAACGGATCGCTCGTCCTGCGCGTACCGACGAGTGGGAGATCGTCGCGTCTGACAAGGGTGTGGCCGACGATTGGGACTTGTGGGCGAAGCAGGAGCCCAACGCTCTCGCAGCCGCGTTCGACCAGCTGGTGACGAACCCGACCGAGTTCTCGTCACGGCAGCAGCGCCTCGGGGGCAAGACGTACGGGACCGGCACCTACGAGGGGAAGACCTACGACCGCTGGCAGTACGAAGTGACCGCTGGTGGTCGGATCTTCTACTTCGTCGACGACCCGACCAGCGGCGGTCGCACCAAGCCGCAACGCCGGGGCCGCGGGCCCAAGCCGCGCCGGCGGGTCATCATCGAGGCGGTGCACCCCGGTCACCCCAAGGGCACCGAACGCAAGCGGGGCTGAGACGCGTGGTCGGCAGTCGGCGGATGATGCAGACTGCCCGGTCATGGCACGGGTCGACTTCGAGGACGATCGGACCCTGTTCGACGACCTCGTGGCACTGCACACCGCCGACGACGCTGGCGAGCTTCACCGGCGCCTGCTCTGCTTCGGCAGCGGGGGTGGCAACAAGACGGACGCGTTCGAGCCGTGGTGCCTGTTCCACAACGTCCACGCGGAAGAGCCCGAAGGTGCGGTGGTAACGGCGTTGCTGCTGCTCACCGACGGTCGTTGGCGCAACACGACGGGGCGGCTGGTCCGCCAGATCGAGGAGTCCGGCCTCGTTCCCGACGACCAGCTCGATCTGCTGGCGCAGACGTTCCTCGCTGCCGGTCCGCAGGTCTTCTGGGAAGCGCCGGGCGACTGGTTCACTGGGCCGGCGATCGTGCTCGACCCCGACGTCCCTGGCGCCGTCGAGGTGATCGAGGACGACGAGCCGGGTGGTCCGGGGGACGGGCCCGTGGCGTTCGCACGCGAGGTCCGACCGCCGCTGCGCCGATGGGCCGCGGCGCGCGCTGTTCGCTCGGACCCCAGCTGCTGGGGCGCCGTGGTGCAACAGGCCCGCCAGGTCGACCCACGCGGGGGCGCAGCGATCATCCACGGTCTGGTCGACAGCATCGGCCTGCTCACTCCGGCGGCCCGCGACTTCGTGCTCGACCTTGCTGAGAACTGGCCTCAGCGCAGAGTTCGCGAAGCTGCGACGGCGCTGAGGCACGCGCCGCCCGGACCAGCGCCAGCCGCAGGTTCGGCTGAGGGTTCGGTGGCGTCCCCGGCGCCAGGCGCACCGGCACCCTCGACCGTGCAGCCATCGTTGTTCTGACTCGCTGTTGCTGCGCGCCTCACCCTTGGGAACGTCGTGGCGCGTCGAGTGCTCGGGTGACGGTCTCGAAGGCGTGATCGAGCCGTCGTTGGCGCCGCCGGTCGTCCTCGTGGTTGGCCTCGGCAGCCACGTAGCCGATCAGCTCGTCGAGATCGTCGTCGTCGCCGACGAGCACGATGCCATCGTCGGTGGCTCGGGCGCGGAACACGAACCTCTCCGTGTCGCTGTCGAGCAACTGGAGCGCCCGCAGCGTGGCAGCGACGTCGGCGGGTATGACCGCCCGCCGCGCGTCGGTTGAGCGTTGGCGCGGGTGCCGGGGTCGGAGGTCATAGGGCGACCGTTCCCAGCCGTTGATCACGCCCTCGTCACCACACGACGTGCAA
>DASSGC010000350.1:0-2715 GCA_035693765.1 Acidimicrobiales bacterium | reverse complement strand
CCATTGATTGGCGAAGCATCCAGTCCACTGTTGCCGCGTTGTGCGCTCGGTACGCTCCGTCGTTTCCACGCTGCTTCGGGTGTAGCCGCGAGGCGCGCGCTGCGCGGCGCCACGAGCCGGGGAGTACTGCCGGTGGGGGCTCAGACCTCTGGAAGTCGGTGAACCGCACGTGCCCCGACGTGCGGTTTCTTTTGATGCGTGGTCTGGAGAAATGTGTTTAAGGTGTGGTAGACTGCCGGTGTGTCGGTGGCGGTGCAGGCGATCTTTGAGGGTATGCCGGAGCCTGGCGACTTGCGCTGTACCATCCATGATGGACATACGGTGGTCACGGTAGGCAGCCAGGCGGTGGCCGGCTACGACAACGGCGACACTGGTATGCGCAACATCGCCGTGGTGACGTTGACCGAGCTGGGTTTCTCCGGGCGGCGGGTGGCCGAGGTGGTGGGGCTGACCCCGGAGTACGTGTCGATGCTGCGCGGTCGGGCACGTCGGGAGGGCTCGGCCGGCCTGGTGCGGGTGCGGGGACGACGCCCGAAGCTGTCGGCGGTGCAGGTGCGCCGGGCACGGGTGTGGCGGGCCGAAGGGCTTTCCGACGCGGAGATCGCCCGGCGGTTGGGTGTGTCGGACAAGACAGCCGCCCGGGTACTGACTGGCCCCGACGCGCCGGCCGGACCGCTGGCGGTCCAGGACGAACTCGACTTGGACACCGAGACCGTGGCGCAGACCGAGACCGTGGCGCAGCCGGAGACCGTGGCGCAGCCGGAGACCGTGGCGCAGCGGGAGACCGTGGCGCAGCCGGTGGTGTCGGGTGGGTCGGCGCGTATCGGTGAGGGCAGGTTCGCCTGCCGCTATGCCGGGGCGATGTTGTTGCACGCGTTCACCGACCGGGTCGGGGCTACCGACGTGTTTGCTGCTGCGGGCACGCCGGCGGCGGGGCACCGCTTCGACGACACTGCGGTGCTGGCCGCGACCTCGACGGTGTTCGCGCTCGGCTTCGCCAGCCTGGAGCAGGCCAAGCATCCCGGCCGGGCCCAGGTCGGCCCCCTCGCTGGGATCGAGGTGCTGCCCGAGTTGCGCACGCTGCGGCCGCGGCTGGCCGCGATCGCCGACGGCTGCGACCCGCTGGGGTTGCAGCGGGCCTTCGCGACCGCGATGCTCGCCGCGGACCCGTGCACGTCGGGGGTGTACTTCGTCGACGAGCACTTCGTGCCCTACACCGGGGCGCTGCCGGTGGGCAAGGGCTGGAACACCAAGCGCCGTCACGCCGAGGCGGGCCGGGTCGACACCGTTGTCTGCGACTCGGGTGGCCGGGCGGTCTGCTTCACCGCCGCCGAGCCGTCCGGGTTGAGCGTGAGCCTGCCCGCCACGCTGGCCGAGCTGAGACGCATCACCGGACCCGACGCGCCGATCATGCTCGGGTTCGACCGGGGCGGCGCCTACCCGGCCGTGTTCACCACCTGCCGGACGGCCAACGTGGACTGGATCACCTACCGGCGCGGCAAGCTCGCTGTCCCGGCCGCGCTGCCGCTGCGCACGACGCTCACCCGTGGCGGCGAAACGACCACGGTAGTCTGCGCCGACGAAACCGTGAGCATCAAAGACTACGGAAGCGCCCGCCAGATCACCCTGTTCGACGCCGGCAAGCCCGTGCTGCAGATCCTCACCAGCGACACCACCAGCTGCGCCGGGGCGCTGATCTGGTTCATGCGCGCCCGCTGGCGCATCGAGAACCTGTTCAAATACCTCGACTTCTACGGCATCGACTACCTCGCCGACTACACCGCCACCATCGAGGCCAACACCCGCAGGATCGACAACCCGACCCGCAAAGCCGCCCGCGAACAGCTCAAGGCCCTGCACGCCGAACGGGACCAACTGCGCGAACGCATCGGGCAGGTCCACACCGACCGGGCCCTGTCCATCGCCGCGCTCAACCGCGCCTCCACCACCGCCCAACGACGCATCCACAAGCTGGAGAAGCAGATCACCGCCGCCGAGGACGCCCTCAAGACCATCCCCGCCAAGCTGCCCGCCAACCTCATCGACCCCGACGCGAAACGCGCCATCCACCGCGCCGGCCGCCGCGCCCTACAAATGGTGCTGCGCCTGCTGGCCGCCAACGCCGAACACTGGCTCGCCCACCACCTCAACGCCTACCTGCACGACCCCGACGAGTACCGGGCCACCACCCGCAACCTGCTCCACCTCGGCGGCACCATCACCTACACCAGATCGACCATCCACGTCGAGCTCGACCAGCCCGGCACACCCCGCCTGGGCCGCGCCCTCATGCTGCTCCTCGACGAGATCAACACCACCCCGCCACGCATCCCCGGCGACGCCCGCCCCATCACCTACACGATCAAAACCGCGTGATCAACCTAAACAACCACCCACATCGGACTTCCGGAGGTCTGAGCCTGGTGGTGGATTTGACGCGGACTTCTTGAACATCCGCGGGACAATGGCTGGCGGTAAGAAGGGTGTAGGCGGATGGAACTGGACGCGCAACAAGAGGTTCATCGACAACGCGCTCGATAGCGGTACCGAGGTTCGGCTTGTCACCGATCCGAACGTTCCAATGTACCGCGGCGGAAATGTATACCAACGAGAACTCAAGTATCTGGTCGACAAAGGTTATGGATGGGAGCAAGTGGACGACTACTGGCGTGTTATTAGGGCTCGGCCATAGGGCAATGCCGCATCGTCAGAACG
>DASSGC010000349.1:0-3262 GCA_035693765.1 Acidimicrobiales bacterium | reverse complement strand
GCCGGTCATCGACACGACGTTCGCGTGCACCGGCCGCGCGGGGTCGTGCACCGCGAGCGCCGCGAGCGCCTGCACCGTGGTGCGCGCGGGCACGACGTGGACGTCGACGCCCTCCGCGCCGGCCGCCTGGGCGGCCACCTCCGCGGCCATCAGGGTGTCGCGGTCGCCCGGCAGCAGCACGACGGACCGGGACCCGGTCGCGTGCACGGCCTCGAGCAGCTGACCTGCGGAGGCGCGGTGGCCCGGGCCGCTGGCCACGGCGAGCGCACCCGCCTCCTCGAGCAGCCGGGCGATGCCGGGGCCGGCGGCGCAGGCCACGACGGCGAGCGGCACCGGCTGCTCGCGGGTCGCGACCTGGGCGGCGAAGTGGGTGATCCGGATCCGCTCCGGACGACCGGCCGCGACCCCGGCCTCGACGGCGGCGCCGGGGTCGTCGACGTGGACGTGGACGTTCCACAGGTCGGGGCCGCCCACGACGAGCAGCGAGTCGCCGAGGGTGTCCAGCGTGGCGCGCAGGGTGGCGACGGCCTCGGCGGTGGAGTCGGCGAGGAGGTACATCACCTCGTAGGCGGGCCCTGCGCCCAGCCGGTCGGCCGCGGTGTCGAGCGGGTCGTGGCCCGGCATCGTGCCGGGGCCCTCCACCGGGGGTGACGGGGCGGCATCCGGCAGGTCCGGGGCGCGGGCGGCGTCGGCCCCGGCAGTCGGCTGCTGGCGCCACTCGGCGCGGCGGTGCAGGGCCGGCCCGGCCGAGAGCAGCCCCGAGTCGGTCGCGGACCAGTGGCCGGTGACGACGCGGTGGAACGACTCGAGCATGAGCACGCAGCCCGCTCCCCCGGCGTCGACGACACCCGCCCGGCGCAGGGCCTCGAGCTGGTCGGGGGTGCGGGCCAGCGCCTGCTGCGCGGCGTCGACGGCGGCCTCGCACACGTCGGCGACCGAGCCGCCCGCCTCGGCGGCCCCGACCGCGGCGGCGGCACCGGCATCCGCGACCGTGAGGATCGTGCCCTCCTGCGGGTGCGCGACACAGGCGCGAGCGGCGGCGGCACCCCGGGCGAAGGCCTCGGCGAGGAGGAGCGCGTCGACGACCTCGGCGGCGCGCTCGATGACGGTGTCGCACCGCCCGCCCACGAGCTGGCTGACGATGACGCCGCTGTTGCCCCGGGCCGAGAGCAGGATGGCGCGGCGCAGCGAGCGGCACTCCTGCACGAGCGTGGCCTCGCCGAGGATGCCGGCGTCCTCGTGGGCGGCCACGACCTGGTCGATGGCGGCGTCGAAGGTGAGGTAGAGGTTGGTGCCGGTGTCGCCGTCCGGCACCGGGAAGACGTTGAGCGCGTCGATCTCGGTGCGGCGGGCCGCGAGGGCCGCGCGCGTCAGCAGCGCCCAGTGGCGGGCGTCGGCGGCGGTGAACACGGCGGGCACGCGGTCAGGGTAACGGGCGGCCCCGTCGTGGCCCCGGAGGCGTTTTGGTCCGGCGGGTGGGGCTCGGCTATTCTTGTCCGGTTGCGTGCGCGTCGATCGCGCCGCCGTCGACCACCCTTCACCACATTCTCAGGAGATCACCCGTGGCTGCCAACTGCGACGTCTGCGGCAAGAAGCCCTCTTTCGGGCACAGCATCTCGCACTCGCACCGCCGCACCAAGCGCCGCTGGAACCCCAACATCCAGCGCGTCAAGGCGCTCGTCGGCGACGCCGGTGTGACCCCGAAGCGGCTCAACGTCTGCACCTCCTGCCTCAAGGCGGGCAAGGTCAAGCGCTGACCTGACCGACGCACCCTGACCGGGCGGCTCCCCTCACGGGGGCCGCCCGTTCGCATGCCCGCGTTCCGCGACCTCGTGCGACTTACGCGCGGTTCTCACCGGCCCGGCCCTGCGAGAACCGTGGGCAAGTCGCACGACGTCGGGACACGGGATGCCGGTCAGCGGGCGAAGTGGTCCCAGCCCCGGGCGTCGGGCACCACACCGTCGACGGTGACCCGCGGCCCCTCGGGTCCGGGGGCCACCACTCGCCCGATGACGTGCCACGGCTCCTCGTCGCCACCCGGGAGCGAGGCCTCGTCGGCGAACGCCCCCACGAGGGCGTGCTCCTCGCCGCCGGCGAGCACCTGGTGCAGCGCCTCCTCGGCGCCGAGCGCGAGCGTGAGGGGGCCGGCGGCATACCGCTCGCGCAGCACGGCACCGTCGAGGTCCACCGACACTCCGCTCGCGACGGCGACCCGGCCGACGTCGGTGACGAGGCCGTCGGAGACGTCGACGAGGGCGTGCGCCCCGGCGTCGGCCGCACCAGGCCCGGCCCGCCAGGGCGCGAGCGGGGCCCGGTGATGGCGCATCAGCGCCCGCACGGCCAGCGCCCGCTCGCCGAGCTCGTTCCCCGCCACCGCCCCCGGGTCGGCGAGCACGTGGTCGGGGTCGGTCTCGCCACGCTCGTGGAGCAGGAGGCCGCCTCCCGACAGCCCCAGCGAGCCGCAGACCGCGAGGACGTCGCCCGCACGGGCGCCCGAGCGGAGCACCGGCGCACGCCCGCGCAGGTCGCCGAGCGCGGTCACGGCGACGACGACCACGCCGGGGGGACCGGAGGAGAGATCGCCGCCGACGACGGGTGCGTCGGCCTGCGACGCCACGGAGGCGATGCCCCGGGCGAGGTCGACGCACCACTGCACCTCGAGCTCGGGGTCGGCCACGAGCGAGACGAGCAGAGCGGTGGGGTGGGCGCCCATCGCGGCGATGTCGGCGAGGTTCTGGGTGGCGACCTTGATGCCGACGTCGTGCGCGCTCGACCAGTCGTCGCGCCAGTCGCGGCCGCGCACCATGGTGTCGGTCGTGGCCACCACCGGCCCGCCGCCGTCGACGGCCCGGACGGCCGAGATCAGATGGCGGATCTCCAGCTTCAAGGGATTGTCCTTGTGCACCAAGAGGTGCTCCACGAACGAGGCCTGGCGGTACCGGATGGACTCGCGGTTGAGCGTGTATTCCTGGGCCGCGCGTCGGTAGATCTGGATGTCCTGGTGGGAGTAGTCGAGCAGGATGTAGGCGTCCGGCTGGGTGATGGCCAGGGTGCGGATCTTCTCCTCGGTGGCCCGGCTCGCGGTGATGGTGGCCTCGATCGCGGCGCGGGCCGCGCGCAGGCTCCGCACGAGCGGGCTGGACTCGAACCGCCGCGGCGGGCCCGCGCCGTGGGAGAAGACGGCGGCCGCGGCCGGGTCCCAGGCGATCCCGGCCACGACGGGAAGGCCTAGGACCTTCGCGACGTCGGCGGCGGCGTACGG
>DASSGC010000348.1:0-8005 GCA_035693765.1 Acidimicrobiales bacterium | reverse complement strand
CGACGGCCTCGGTCACCCCGCGGACCGTGCCCCGCCAGGCGAACAGGTCGGCCGCCCGGGCCACCAGGGCCCGCTGGCGCTCGTCGGGCCACGAGGCGTCCAGCTCGACGCCCACCCACTCGGCCAGCCACTCCACGAAGTCGAGGGGGGCGAGCCGGGGATCGACGTAGGCGTCGCTCGAATCGAGCGTGGCGAGCACGGGGGCCAGCACGACGTCGAGCGCGCCCATGAACCGCTGGGCGATGTCGTTGTCGTGGTAGAGCCCCGGCAGCAGCAGCCCCAGCGGGTGGGGCGTGGCGAGGTCGTCGATCGTCGCCCGGGCGCTCATCGGCTCCGCCCCGGCGTCATGACGTCTGCACCATCACGTGGTGGCCCCAACTGAACACGAGGTCGTGCGGGCCGAGGTCGAGGCGCTCGGCCTGCGCCTCTCGGGTCCGCTCCACCGGGTCGGCAGGGAACAGCCGCACGTCCTCGACGAAATCGACGCCGGCCAGGCGCTGCAGCACGGAGTACACCTCGCCGCCCACGACGGCCCGGCCGAAGGGCCAGCCGTCGCCGTCGGGACCGCCCCGGATGGGATGGAAGTACCCGTACAGCGCGGTGAGCGCGTCGCGTTCGAGGGTGCGGGGGTCGGCCTTGGCCCGGGCCCGCAGGCGGGTCACGACGGTGACCCCGACGTAGTTGGGCGGCTGGACCAGCACCCGGGCGCCGATGGTGCGGCGCTCGTCGAGGTAGTCGACGACCCGCTCGTACACGTCGTTGCCGAGCATGAGCTGGTGGAACTCGAGGCTGGCGTGCACGCCGTCGTCGACCGCGGGCACGACCAGCACGCGCACGCCGCCGAGGCCCGCGGGGTCCTCGACCGGCACGCAGTGCACCCGTGCGATGTCCGGGGCCGCCGCCCGGGCCAGGTTCTCGTAGTCCTCGGTGGTGACGGCCCGCTGCCGGGTGCGGAGCAGGAGCGGGCCGCGCAGCTTGGCGTTCTCCACGTCCTCGCCGTCGGTGCCGCCGAGCGCCGGGCGCCGGTTGGTCACGGTGGCGATGAACGGCACCGAGCTCTTGAGCACGCTGATGGCGCCCCGCGCGACGTTGCCCCGCTGCCCGCCGCCGGTGCGGTACTGCCGGATGCGGACGGCCGCCCCCTTGGGCGGCACGGCGCCGTAGCGCCGGAAGGTGCCGTCCTGCTCGCGCACCGCGGGCCCGAAGACGATCTCGCCCGCGGTGGCGTCGATGACGATGTGGCGGTCGTCGGGACCGGAGGCGGCGAAGTCCTCGACCTCCTCCCAGGCCTCCCAGCCCTGGGGGCTGCTCGTGTCGATGACCCGGTCGAGCGCGTGCTCGCCGGGTACGACGGGCCGATTGCGCAGGAGGAAGCGTTGCGCGGGCACGCCCTCGGCCTCGCCCACGATCTCGTCGGTCACGATCTCGGCGTTCACCGCCTCGGTGGTGCCGCCGCTGGTGAAGGCCGACACCCGGGTGATGCGGGGCGACGCCTCGTAGGACGGCTGCCAGGCCTCCGCCTCGATCACCCGGCACCGCAGCCACCCGGCGGCCTGCGACACGATCGCGGCGTGCGTGCGGTGACCGGTCGGCACGTGCAGCACGATGTCGCCCGACCAGTTGAAGCCGCCGGTGCCGTCGCTGTCGACCTCGCAGCCGACCCAGCGCTCGCCGTCCCAGGCCTCCCACCGCAGCGGGGGGTAGCGGGGGTCGATGCCGACGCCGGCGGTGGGGCACTCGAACCGGAGGGTCACCGCGCACGAGGGCACCGCGTTGGACAGGCCGACGTAGAAGCAGTCGTCGGGGCGGGGGCTGCGGGGCGGGTCGCCGAAGCACCAGAACCCGTCGCCGTGGCGGACGGTGTCGCTCTGGTCGGTCTGCTGGCCGTCGATGGCGGTGGCGACGACGGCCATCTCGCACGGGATGATCGGCAGCTCCTCCAGCGTGGTGAACACCACGGGCTCCGACTCGGTGCGGGCGGTCGCCACCTGCGTGCCGGGTGGCACCTCGAGCGTCGACTCCTGCGGTGCGGACAGCCAGAACGTCACCGGGGCGTGCGCGGCGTGGGGCGGTCGCAGGCGCACGCCGAGCAGGTCGAGGAACTTGACGTAGGTGCGGTCGGGCACCCGGTTCAGGCGCCACAGCACCTGGTCGACCATGTACGCGAACGTCTCGATGAGCGTGACGCCGGGGTCGTGGACGTTGTGGTCGGTCCACTCGGGACAGCGCTGCTGCACCAGCCGCTTGGCGTCGTCGACGAGCGACTGGAAGGTCCGGTCGTCCAGATGGGGTGCGGGGAGCGGCATCGGTACGCGCTTTCTCAGTCCTCGGAGGGCAGGGTGTAGAAGGGGAACACCAGGTTGCGGGGGTCGTTGGTGCCGCGGATGGTGTAGGAGATCGACAGGTACATGATCCCGATGCCGCCCTCCTCGAAGGTGACGGCGACGTCCTGCACCGTGATGCGGGGCTCCCAGCGGGCGAGCGAGGCCTCGACCTCGTAGGCGGCCAGGCCGGCCGTGTGGGAGTTGGCCGGCGCGAACACGAGGTCGTGGATGCCGCACCCGAACTCGGGCCGCATCGGGCGCTCGCCGTACGCGGTGCCGAGGATGAGCCGGATCGACTCCCGGATCTCGGTGTGGTCGGACACCAGGGCCACCGACCCGGTGGGGTCGATGCGCACCGGGAACGCCAGGCCCGATCCCACGAACTCTGCGGCCATCAGCGTCTCCTCGTCTCGGGTGGCGTGTCGTCGTGCCGCATGGTCAGTTGATCCTGACCACGCCGGCGTGGAGGTTGGCCGTGGCACCGCCGTCGAGGTCGAGCATGGCGCTGCCGGCGACCTTGGTCTGGGCGCCGGTGACCTCGGTCTGGCCGGTGCCGGCGACCTTCACCGTCGCCCCCTTGATGTCGAACGAGGTGGTCGCCTCCATGGACACCGACTGGCCCTTGAAGGTCATCGCCCCGGTGGCCTCGATGCCGATCTTGCCCTTCGACACGATGGTGATGTCGCCCTGGGCGTCGATCTTGATCAGGTTCTTGCTGGTGATCAGCACGGCGCCGCCCTCGGCGTCCTTGGCCAGCTTGAGGGTGAACTCCTCGCCCTTGGTGGTGGCCTGGACGAACTCGTCGCCGTCCTTGTCGGAGAACACCAGCATGTGCCCCTTGCGCGACGAGAAGGTGCGCTTGGCCACCATGCCGTCGGAGCCCACGGTGCCGTCGAGGGCGGGCGGGTTGGGCTTGTCGATGCCGTTGTACAGCCCGCCGAGCACGTAGCCGCGGCGGATGTCACCCTGCTCGAAGGCGACCAGCACCTCGTCGTCGACCTCGGGCAGCACCAGCGCGCCCCGTTCCGGACCGGCGCCGGGCTGGGCGACCCGCAGCCAGCCGCTCTCGAAGGTGTCGTCGAGGCGGGGGACCTTGACCTTGACCCGCCCGCTGTCCTCGTCGTCCTTGACGTTGGTGACGATGGCGCTGACGACCGAGGGGATGGGCGCGGTGACCATGGCGGGGCTGATCGTGCCGAGCCGGCCTCCGGCCGAGGTCATGCCGAGCATCGAGCGCTCGTGGAGCCCGGTCGACGAGAAGTGCGTGAGGTACTCGCCGTTGTCGAACACGTGGCGGCTGACGGTGAGCGTGTACTTGCCCTCGAACGGGGCGCCGGCGACGCCGAGGCTCACCGCCGTGCCCGCCTTGAGCCGGGGGTTGCCGCGGGCCACGCCCTCGATCTGGGCGTGGGTGGAGGCGATCTGCTCGGCCAGCGCCTTGCTGGCGGCCTCGACCTGCTCGTTCTCGCCGTAGGGCACGTCGGTGGCGGTGAAGGTGGCGTTGCCGAAGGTCTGGGCCAGCTCGGCGGGCTTGAGCCCGACCTCGGCGCTGGTGGAGGTGGCCGGGGTGGTGCCGATCACCGCCTTCTTCTGTGCGATGTCCCAGCCGCGCACCGACACGTCCTTCACCTGCGAGTCGGCGGTGACCGCGGCGTTGAACCGCAGCAGGTTGTCGCCCTGGACGAGCTGGAGCGGGTTCTGGGCGTTGAGGTCGCCCTCGGTCGGCGCCTCGGCCGACTGGGGCGGCGGGTGGAAGTTGACCTTGCCGTCCTCGACGAGCAGCACGAAGCCCACCTCGCCGGCGAGCGAGCCCAGCAGCTCCGCGTCGGTCATGTTGGCCTGGGCGACGTGGGGGGAGGGGCGGCCCTGGGGGGTCTCGACCCGCCCGACCTCCAGCCCGGCCTCCTGGGCGACCTGCTTGACGATGTCGGAGTACTTGACGTCCTTGAAGGCACGGGTGCGGCGGCCCCGGTAGAGGCGGTTGGCCCGGTCGAAGCCCCGCACCACGGTGCGGGTCTTGCCGGCCTCGAACTCGCACTCCATGGCGGTGACCTCGCCGGAGAACAGCGGCTCGCCGGCCGTGTTGGCCTCCGACCGGACGGAGATCTTCACCTTGGCGGCCATCTTGAAGCCGGCCTTGCTGATGACCGTGTGCTCCGGGTCGAGGAACGACAGGTAGAACATGTCGGGCAGGTTGAGGTTGTCCTCCACCACCACGTAGCTCATGATCTCCTCGACGTCGGCGGGCAGCGGCTTGCCGTCGACGGTCACCGCGAAGGTCGAGGATGTCTGCTGGCGGATCTCGTCCATGTGGTCGCCGGCCTCCTCAGGCGGGGGGCACGTGCAGCACCGTGCCGTCGCGGACCCGCAGGGGGTCGTCGATGCCGTTGGCGTCGGCCAGGCGCCGCCAGCCGTTGGGGTCGCCGTACTCGGCGTAGGCGATCGAGGCGAGGCTGTCGCCGGCCACCACCCGGTGGGTGCGGTGGCCGGGCATGCTGCCGGACGTGGGGTTCTGCTTGCCCTTGGCCTGCGGGAACTCCTTCATGGCCACGGTCACCGTGCCGCGGATGGGGGTGCCCTGGCCGCGGAACATCGTGTACTTGACCGCGACCGAGTCGACGTAGCCCTTGAACCGGACGGCCTCGCCCCACTGGAACAGGATGTGGGGGGCCGAGGGCTTGTTGCTCGTGACGCTGTCCGGGTTGGGGTCGACCAGCACCTTCAGCCGCGCCACCGTCTTGGAGATGTCGCCGCCCTCGCGGTCGGACTCGTCGAGGAAGATCTCCACCGAGGCCGAGGCCGGCTTGGGGCCCTTGAACTCGGGCGGGGGCGTGCCCTTCTTGGTGGTCTCCGTCTTCCACTCGGCGGCGTGGGTGATCGACCACTCCTTCGGGTTGAAGGGGAACTCGATCGTGTCGAGCTTGGCGGAGCCGCCGCCCGACTTGGGTTCGAGGATGGTCAGGGTCGCCCTGACCATGCTGTCGCGGGTGGGGGGAGGCATCGCCCCGGCCTCAGGCTCCCGCCGCGGGCTGCGCGGCCTCGAGGAACCCGTGGTAGGCGAGCTCCAGTGTCTCCATCGCCACCTTGGGCGAGTCGACGTTGAAGGCCGGACCCGTCCACCGGACCGGCACGACGCCGTCGAGGCTCCACGACACGATCTCCTTGTTGTCGGGACCGAGGGCGCTGATGGAGGCGGTCTTGCGGGTCACGACGGTGGCCATGCCCGACAGCCACTTGGCGACCTTGGAGCTGTCGGTGCCGACCGGGCGGCTGATCTTGACGTTCGTGTACTTGAGCCGCCCGGGGAGCTGGTGGATGAACGTGTTGTTGCCGCCCTCCTCGCGGGTCTCGATCGTCGTCTCCATGCCGAGGCCCTCGAAGCTGTTCCACAGCCCCAGGTCCTCGCCATCGATCTTGACCTTGAACATGTACGCGACCGCGGGATCGCGCGTGGTGTCGCTCATCGTCCCTTCCCTCGTGCAGCGCAGGTGGTCATGGCATCCGTCCGGTCATCGGCGCAGCCCGGCGCCGAGGCCGGACCGCTCCATGTCGAGGCGCAGCTCGGCCCGGAGGCGCCAGCGGATGCGGTCGTAGAGCTTGTGGGCCAGCTCGTCGAGGTTGGCGTCGCTGCCGCCCGGCGCGCCCCCGGTCCCGCCGGCCGCGGCGCCGCCGGCCGCCGGCGCCGGCGCGGCCGGTGCCGTGGGGCCGCCGGGTTCGGCGGGCGGAGGGAAGGTGATCTCGGTCATGGGCACGGCCGGCGCGCTCGGCGCCGACGGCAGGCCGGGGAGGGACGGCAGCGACGGCAGCGAGGGTGCGGCGGGCAGGGACGGCAGCGAGGGCATCCCCGGGAGCTGCGCGCCGCCGGGCAGCGACGGCAGCGAGGGCGCGAGCGGCATGTCGGGCAGTCCCGGCAGCGAGGGCATGCCGGGCAGCGAGGGCAGCGACGGGGCCAGCGGCATCGCCGGCAGGGAGGGCAGCGACGGCATCCCGGGGATCTGGGGGAGCCCGCCGCCACCCGGGAGCGCCCCGGCCAGGGCCTGCGCCCCCGATCCGAGCGTGTCGCGGGCCGATTCCAGTGCCCCGCCCGCGAGCGGCAGGGCCTCGTCCTCCACGAACCCGCGGGCGCGGTCGAGGGCCCCGCCGGCCAGATCGCCGGCCGATCCCGCGAGATCGCTCGCCGTGTCGCTCACGCGGTCGGTGACGGCGGAGCGGGCACGGTCGAGCGCACCGAGCCCGGTCTTGCGGACGGCGCCCAGGTCGGGCCACCGCTGCACCGTGGCCGGCCCGGCGGCGGCGCCCGGCACCGGCCAGGTCGGCAGCGCTCGGGCCACGCCGGTGGCGGTCGGGCCGGGCGCGGCGGTCGGCGCCGCGGCGGCCCCAGCGAGCGTGGACGCCAGGGGGCCGGAGGAGGCGAGCGCCCGCTGGGCCACCAGCCCCACCGCGACGGCGGCGCCGTTGCCACCGCCGCCGGCCTCGGGACGGTCGGCCGGCCGCGGCCCGGGGGGCGGCGCCAGCGGCAGGCGGTCGAGGAGGCCCGTCGCGGTGCTCCCCCCGACCGTGGTCCGCATGACGGTCGGCGCGGTCGGCGAGGCGGCCGCGGGGCCGATGGCCCCGCCCCCCAGGTCGGGCCCCGGCGAGGCCGGGGCGGTCGGGAGCGACGTCGCCAGCGGGCTCGCGGTCGACGCGGTGGTCAGCCCGGGCGTGCCGTCGACCCGCCGCTGCACGGCCGGCCCGCCGCCGCCGGGCGCCGCGGGCGGGCGGGGGGCGAGGTCGAGCGGCGGGAGCGGAGCGGGCGCGCCGCTGCCGGGCGCGGCCCCGGCGATCGAGTCGGCCTCGCCACCGCCGTCCGGACCGGCGTCGAGTGCCTCGCCAGCACCGCCGGACTCGCCGAGGTCGGCCGGTCCCGTGGTCACCGGCGGGTCGCCGGGCGCCGGCACGAGCGTGGGCGTGGCCGTGCCGGTCCGCTGCAGGAGCACCGACGGCACCTCGACGACGGCGGGGGGCAGCCCCGGCGGGATCGACGGGTCGCCCGGCGCCGGCGCACCGGCGGGTGCGGGCCCCGACGGTGCGGCCGGTCCACCGGCGGCGGGCGCGGCGGCGCCGAGGCGCGGCTGCTGCCGGATGGCGAGGTCGTCGGGTGTGAGGCTCGGCGTCGCGACCGTGCGGGACACGGTGGGGGGCGGGCCGGGCGACGGTGCCGGGAGGGCGTCCGCGCCGGGGGCCGCCGGCGGGGCGGTGGACGGGGCCGTGGGGGGCTCGGCGGTCGACCGCTGGACCGGGGGCGCCAGGGGCAGGCCCCCGGACGGGCCGGGCGACTCGATCGGCGGGCCCAGCGAGCCCGGTCGGGGCCGCGCCACGAGCGGTGCCTCGGCGGCCTGCACCGGCACGACCGTGGCCTGCTCGGCCGGCGCCGCGCCCCCGGGCGGAGCACCGCTGCCGCCGGGCCCGGCGTCCGCCGCCTCGGCCCCGGCGTCGGCACCGGTGTCGGCACCGGTGTCGGTGGCTGCGTCACCGGTGCCGGGCGTCGCTTCCGTCGCCGGCTCGGCCACGTGGCCTGCCGCCTCGTCGGCCCGGCGCTGCACGGCCGCGGCGGGTGCGTCGCCCGCCGCCGGCGGCGCCGGGCTCGCGGCCTGGCGCTGGACGTCCGCCGTGGGCGCCGGTTCGTCGTCGTGGGCGCCGTC
>DASSGC010000347.1:0-4942 GCA_035693765.1 Acidimicrobiales bacterium | reverse complement strand
GCCCGGTTCCAGGGCGACGACGTGAACACGGCCACCGAGGAGGAGCCGGGCAAGATACTGCACGAGATGCGTTTCGGGTCCGCCGACGGCCTGGCTTTAGGGGGAGGCGACATCTACTACGGGTCGGTCGACGCGACGCCGCTGTTCGTCATGTTGCTGGGCGAGCTGCGGTGCTGGGACCTGGCCGACGAGATGGTCGAGCGGCTCATGCCCCACGCCGACCGGGCGCTGGCCTGGATCGAGACCTACGGCGACCGCGACGGCGACGGCTATGTGGAGTACGAGCGCCACAGCCCGCACGGCCTGGTGAACCAGGGGTGGAAGGACTCGTGGGACGCCATCCGCCACGCCGACGGCGAGCTGGCCGCTGCCCCGATCGCGTTGTGCGAGGTCCAGGGGTACGTGTACGCCGCCTATGTCGCCCGGGCCCACTTCGCCCAGGAGGCAGGCGACACCGCTACGTTTGAGCGCTACCGGGTGAAGGCCTCGGAGTTGCGGCGACGGTTCAACGAGGACTTCTGGCTGGATGAGCACGGTTGGTACGCCCTCGGCCTCGACGCCGGCAAGCGTCCCATCGACGCCCTGGCCTCGAACATGGGCCACTGCCTGTGGACCGGCATCGTCGACCCGGACCGCGCCAGCAAGGTCGCCGAGCGGCTGGTCTCAGACGAGTTGTTCTCGGGTTGGGGCGTCCGCACCCTCGCCACCTCGATGGCCGCCTACAACCCGGTCAGCTACCACAACGGCTCGGTCTGGCCTCATGACAACGCTCTGTGTGCCGCCGGCCTCGCCCGTTACGGGTACGTGGAGGAGGCGCATCGCGTGATCAGCGCCCAGGTCGAGGTGGCCGGCGCTCACCGGGGCCGCCTTCCGGAGCTGTTCGCGGGCTTTGAGCGCGGGTGTCCCCATAGCCCCGCGGCCTACCCGACGTCGTGCTCACCTCAGGCGTGGGCCGCGGCCGCGCCCCTCCTGTGGCTGCGCAGCCTCCTGCGACTGGACCCGTGGGCCCCACAGGGCCAGGTCTCGCTCCATCCCCAGCTGCCGGCACGCATCCGCCGGCTCCGCGTCGACGGGATCGCCATCGCCGGTCAGCGCCTCACCGTGGAGGTCGATGACGGCCATGTCGAGGTCACCGGCGCGGGGCCGCTCCGGGTGATCAACGAGCCCCGGCCCCCGCTCACCGCGACGCTCGCTCCCGGCAACGCCAGGGGCTGATCGTCGCCACCGTTCGGGCCGTATCTGCCGGCCTCCGGCGGCGGGTCAGAAGCGCTCGAGGGCCCCGATCCGGCCGAAGTCGTCCAGGTCGCTTCCTCGACAGAGCTCGACGTCCGCGTCGTGGGCCAGCGCCTCACCCACGGCGACTTCGACGACGTCGTCGATCCCGACGGTGGTCGTCCCGCACGTCGGGCACAGCCGGACATCCCCCCGATCCAGCCGCACGACGGGCAGCGGCGCGCCGGGCCCGGTGAAGCCCTCGGAGACGACGAGGGTGGCGACGCGTCCCCGGGCGATCGCCGCGAGGGTGGGCTCGAGCCCGATGACGGCCCGGTGGCCGCCGGCGGCTGCCTGGCGCAGGTGCTCGACCACCTCGGCTTCGTGCCGTCGTTCGGCGGCCTCGGCGACGGCGAGCGCCGCGGCGGCGGCCTCCCTGGGCGGGGCGGACAGGCGCACACCCGCTCGCCCGACGATCCGGTCGCGGGCCGGTGGGCGCAGGTGTGCTTCCAGGGCGGCGACGGCGGCGTCGGGGCCGCCGAGCACGAGTCGGACGTCGGGCCGGTCGCTGGCGGCTCGCTCGACGAGCTCGGCGGCTCGACGATAGTGGGCCCGTGCCAGGTCTTCGCCGTGGCGCTGGAAGCCGCCCAGCTCGATCGACGTATCGATGGCTCTCGGCTCGAGGTCGTCGGTGGCCGCGAGTTCGCTGACCTCCCCGAGCTCGACCTGCAGGATCCGGAGCCGGCGGCGGTCGAGGAGAGCGACCAGGAACCGCTCGTGGTCGTCCAGTGCTGCCCACAGCTGCCTGACGTGCGGAGCGGGCCCGTAGCCGGCCTGGTCCCGCACCGACCGGGGTAGCTCGACCGCCCGGAAGAAGGCCTGGTCGCGGCACGAGAACAGCCCAAGGCCGCGTGTGGCCGACCGGTCCAGGTGTCGGGCCAGCCAGTCGCGCATGCGATCCACGTCCGCACCCACCGCCCGGGGCAGCCGGGGGTTGCCGGCGATGCGGGCACGCCGTCGGACGTCCTTCGCCAGCCGCTCGAAGGCCGCCATGTAGTCGGCAGAGACCGGTCGGTGGCTGCCGTCCACGTCGAGGTACACGGATGTCACGACCGGGTCGCCCCGGTAGCGGGCGAGCTCGCGGACCGTCGCCTCGGTGACGCCGCGCGCTGGTTGCGTGGCGCCGGGGCGGTCAGCGGTAGGCACCGGCCTCATCCCCCGCCCGGTGCACCCAGGGGCGGCTGTGAGGCGGCTCCAGGTCGGGCGAACGCGGCCGCGGCTAGTTGACCTCGGGGACGGACGTTCCCCTGCCCAGGGCCCATCGGCGACACGACCGGCACAGGCCCCGCCGCACCCGACGGGTGCCACCGCATCGCTCGCACACTCCGACGGCAGCCCGACGTCTCCACATGGTTCGACTCCTCGTCTCGGTCTCACTCGACACCCGTGGGCGCGGCGAGGGCAGGGACGAAGGTCCTGAACCCCCGGGATGCCGGCGCCTGTCCCGTCGGTTCGGGACGTTCGTCCCTTCCGGCTGTGGCTCGGGCTTGCCAGGATGGATCCGGTCTCACCGGGGGAGCGGTGCCAGGACCCGGAGGTGACGTGATGCCCGATGGCGTGCTGCAGTGGTATGACGCCCGCCGCGGCGAGGGCCGGGTGGTGCGGGGCGGCCGGGAGTACCCGGTGCGTGCCGCGGACATGGAACCCCACGCCCGAGTGGCCGGGGCACGCGTGCACTTCGACGTGCAGACGAACGAGGGCGTCGCCGTCGCCGTGCGTGTCCGCCTCCGGGAGGGCACCCGCGTGTCGCGGCGGCAGCGCCGCTTCGGGGACATGGCGGGAGCGCGGCGCCCGGACACCCGGGGCGCGGCGCCGTTCGCGCGGCCGCATCCCGAGCTGGGACGCCGGCTGGCGACCCGTCCCGAGACGGTGCTGCGCAGCTGGGCAGAGCGGGTCGCAGGCAACGACATCGAGGCTGCGGCGTTGTTGTACGCCCCCGATGTCGTCGTGCACGCAGGCGAGGAGGACCTGCGGGGACGGCGGGTGCACGCCTGGCTGTCGACCAGTGGGTTGATGGGCCAGCTGCGGTCGATCGAGACCGCCGGTGCCGGCGAGCTCGTCGTCGTGCGCTGGATCGGCCCCGAGGGTCGCGCGGCCACCGCGTGGGCCCGGGTGGAGCACGGCGAGATCGTCGAGCAGTGGATCGCGGGCGCCGCACCGCCCGCTGGGCCGAGCGGATAGCCGCCCGGATCGTCCGAGCCGATCCTCGAGGTCGTCGCCAGGGGCACAGAGGCCGACGCGGCGACGAGCTATGCCGACCAGAAGCTGCGCCGGGTGACGGCCGTCGTCGGCGAACCCGTCCTCCATGCGTCCGTCAAGCTCGGGACCGCCCCCGATCCCGCGGTGGAGCGCCCGGCGCTCGCGCAAGCCACCCTGGACGTGAACGGCCAGCTCGTCCGGGCCTACGTCGCCGCGCACACGATGACCGAGGCGGTGGACCTGCTCGAACGGCGCCTGCGAGATCAGCTCGAACATCGGGCGGAGCGCACGCGCGCGCTTCGTCGTCTCGGCGCCACCGCCATCGAGCCCGGCGAGTGGCGCCACGGCCAGCTGCCCACCGAGCGCCCGGACCGGTACGACCGTCCGGTAGAAGAGCGGGAGGTGCTGCGCCACAAGACGTTCGCCCTCGACGAGCTGACGGTGGACGAGGCGGCATTCGACATGGAGATGCTCGACTTCGACTTCTACCTGTTCCGGGAGCTGGCGACAGGCGGCGACGTGCTGCTGCATCGAGTGCCTGACGGTCGCTACGGCCTGCGGCGTCTCCGCGTCTCGCCCGTCGCCGCCGCTGGTGCGGTCGTGGAGGTCGACGTCGAGCCCGAGCTCGCACCCTCCCTGTCGCTGGATGAGGCGCTCGAGTGGCTGGGCGTCTCCGGCGAGCCATTCGTGTTCTTCGCCGACCACCACACGGGACGCGGCAACGTGATCTACCACCGCTACGACGGCCACTACGGTCTCATCACCCCGGCCGACGAACCGGCGCCGCCCGCCGAACGCGCCACCGCCCGCCGTCGGCTACGGGTCGAGCTCGAGCGCCTCGAAGGCGTGCGGGCGGCGCTTCGGGCCGACGGGCTCGACCTCGAGTCCGAGACCGAGAGCCTGTCGGAGGCCGCTTCGATCGACCAACACCAGGCCGACCTCGGCACCGAGACGTTCGAGCGGGAGAAGGACCTGTCGCTGCTCGAGGACGTCGACGAGAAGATCGCCGATGCGCATCGCGCCCTCGCCCGCCTCGACCGCGGGGCCTGCGGCCGATGCGAGGCCTGCGGCCGCGAGATCCCCGACGAGCGACTGGTGGCACGCCCGGCAACCCGGGTCTGCCTGGAGCACCAGGCGACCACAGAGATCACCCCCGGCCTCCAACCTTGACCCGGGGTCGCAACGTCCGGGACGCCGCGATGGTGCGCGGCCGGCGCCTCGGCCGCATCCTGGTGACGGAGCGGACGCCCGCCGAAGCCGAGGCCGACCTCCACGCGTGATCTCCCGCGCCGAGAGGAGCAACCGATGAACATCACCCTCAGAGATCGTGCTCGGGATGTGACCCGTCCGCCTGTGCTGGTGGCGCCCGGTGACTCGTTGCGGCGTGCCGCCCGCACGCTGTGGGAGCAGTCCGTGGGGGCGGCTGTCGTCGGCACCGTCGAGCAGCCGGTCGGCGTCGTCTCGGAGCGCG
>DASSGC010000346.1:0-5403 GCA_035693765.1 Acidimicrobiales bacterium | reverse complement strand
GGCGCCGTGCTGCTCGACCCCACCACCGCCGATCCGCTCTACCGGCGCAGCGTGCGCGTGTCGCTGGGCCACGTGCTGCGGGTGCCCTGGACGCGGCTCGACCCGCTGCCCGGCGGGCTGGGCGTGCTGCACGACCGCGGGTTCGAGATCTTCGCCCTCACGCCGGCGGCGGATGCCGAGCCCATCGAACGGGTCGTGTGGACGGGCACGGGACCCGACCGCCGGCGCATCGCCCTCGTGCTCGGCGCCGAGGGCGCAGGCCTGTCGCACGAGGCGCTGGCGGCGGCCGACCGGCGGATCCGCATCCCGGTCGCTGCGGGGGTCGACTCGCTCAACGTCGCCACGGCGGCGGCCGTCGCGTTCCACCGCCTCGGCGACGGCCCGTGAGCCACGGCCGCCGAGCCACGGTCTGTGGCCCGGCGGCCGCCCGCTGGGGCAGCATGGAGCGCATGACCGCCACGCACGAGGTCACCAACCAGCCGCCGCCGCTCGAGGGCCACGACGTGTTCGCCGCCGACGCCGCCCTGGTCGACGCCGTCGAACGGGAGGGGGCGGGCTGGGCCGCCGACGACCTCCACGCGCTCGGCCGGCTGGCCGGCTCACCCGACGCCATCGCCTGGGGCTTCGAGGCCGAACGCCACGAGCCCGAGCTGGTGACCCACGACCGCTTCGGCCACCGGGTCGACCGCATCGCCTACCACCCCGCCTACCACGAGCTGATGCGCGTCGCCGCGGGCCACGGCCTGCACGGCGCGCCCTGGGCGGTCGACCGGCCCGGCGCGCACGTCGCCCGCGCTGCCGGCTTCATCGTCTGGTCGCAGGTCGACGCGGGCCACGGGTGCCCGGTGTCGATGACGTACTCGATCGTCCCCGCCCTCCGCAGCCGGCCCGACCTGGCCGCCGAGTGGGAGCCTCGGCTCACGGCCAGGGCCTACGACCCCCGCGACGTCCCGGCGCGAGAGAAGGCCGGCGCCATCGCCGGCATGGGCATGACCGAGAAGCAGGGCGGGTCCGACGTCCGGGCCAACACCACCCGCGCCGAGCGGGTGACCGGGGACGACGCCGGCGCCTGGCACCTCACCGGCCACAAGTGGTTCTGCTCGGCGCCGATGTCGGACGTGTTCCTCATGCTGGCCCAGGCGCCGGGCGGGCTGTCGTGCTTCCTGGTGCCCCGCTGGCTGCCCGACGGCGACCGCAACGCCGGCTTCCGGCTCCTGCGCCTGAAGCGCAAGCTGGGCAACCACTCGAACGCGTCGGGCGAGGTCGAGCTCGACGCGGCGGCGGGCTGGCTCGTCGGGGAGGAGGGGCGCGGCGTCCGCACGATCATCGAGATGGTGGCCCACACCCGCCTCGACTGCGTGCTGGGGGCGACGGCCACCATGCGCCAGGCGACCGCCCAGGCGCTGCACCACGCGACCCACCGCCACGCGTTCGGCGCGGCGCTGGCCGACCAGCCGCTGATGCGGGTGGTGCTGGCCGATCTCGCGGTCGAGACCGAGGCGGCCACGGTCACGGCCCTGCGCCTGGCACGGGCGTTCGACGAGGCGGCCCGGGGCGACGAGGGCGCCGGCGAGCTCCGCCGCCTGGCCTGCGCGGTCGGCAAGTACTGGGTGTGCAAGCGGGTGACGGCGGTGGCCGCAGAGGCGCTGGAGTGCCTCGGCGGCAACGGCTACGTCGAGGAGTCGATCCTGCCCCGGCTGTTCCGCGAGAGCCCGCTCAACGGCATCTGGGAGGGGTCCGGCAACGTGATCTGCCTCGACGTGCTGCGGGCGATGGCCCGGGAGCCGCTGGCGCTCGAGGCCTTCCTGGCTGAGCTCGACACCACGGCCGGTGCCGACACGAGGCTGGACGCCGCCGTGGCCCGGGTGCGGTCCGAGCTGGGCGCCGTCATCGGGATGGAGGGCCGGGCCCGGCGGGTGGTCGAGGCGATGGCGCTCGCCTTCCAGGGCAGCCTGCTCGTGCGGTACGGGCACCCGGCGGTGGCCGAGGCGTTCTGCGCCTCGCGGCTGGCGGGCGACGAGGGCCTCGTCCTGGGGACGCTCCCCGAGGGCGTGGACGTGAGCACGATCCTGGAGCGGGCCCGCCCCAAGGTGGCGTGAGCACGAGACGTAGCGACTGACTTCAGGTCAAGTTCACCGCCCGTTGGACGTTGCGCGCGCATAGACTCCGCGGCCGGACGGGCGGACACCACCCATCCACTGAGGGGATGTGCCAATGCGTCAACGCCTGCTTGTCGGGCCGATCCTTCTCGCACTGGTCGGAGCGCTGGTGACCGTCACCGCCGCGCCCGCCGGTGCAGGAGGGGGTGACCACGAGTTCGCCGCCGGGGTTGTTCGCCTCAGCGGCAGTCAGGAGGTGCCAGGACCCGGTGATCCGGATGGCTTCGGGAGGTTTGGCTACTTCGCCAAGGGCGATCAGCTCTGCTACTTCCTGACGGCCCACAAGATCGACCCCGCCGCCGCGGCGCACATCCATGCCGGGGCAGCCGGGGTGGCCGGAGGGATCGTGGTCGGGCTCGAAGTGCCCGATCCCCAGTCGGCCGCCTGCATCACTGCAGTGCCCGGCGGTGTGCCCAACACCGACGGCGTCCTGAGCCAGGCGGACCTCGATGCCATCATCGCCAACCCGGCAGGCTTCTACGCCAACGTCCACAACGCGGCGTTCCAGGCGGGGGCCATCCGGGGTCAGCTCCGCTGACATCCAGCTAGTCCACAGCTAGTCCCGCAACACAGCCAGACACACCGACACGCCGTTCCGCTCCCTCCGGGGAGCGGGTACGGCGTCGGTGCGTTTTCGGGCCACACTCGGTCGATGCCCGCATCTCGAGTGGTCAGGTCGATGCTCGCTTCGTTCGGCCGCCTCGCCCGCCGCCGCCGGAACGTCGTGGTGATGCACCGTGCCGCCGCCCGCCCCGGGCGACGCGCGACGTCCGACCAGATCGTGGACGCGCTCCGATCCGAGCGCGAGGCCCGGTGATCACGTAGCGGCGGCCGCCGGCGTCGCCGCCGGATGACCCGGATCAGAGGCGCTCGACGATGGTGACGTTGGCCTGGCCGCCGCCCTCGCACATGGTCTGCAGGCCGTAGCGGCCGCCGGTGCGCTCCAGCTCGGCGAGCAGCGTGGTCATCAGCCGGGCGCCGGTGGCGCCGAGCGGGTGGCCGAGGGCGATCGCCCCGCCGTTCACGTTGACCCGGTCCGGGTCGGCGCCCGTCTCCTTGGCCCAGGCGATCACGACCGACGCGAACGCCTCGTTGATCTCCACCAGGTCGATGTCGTCGAGGGTCATGCCCGCCCGCGCCAGCGCGTGGGCCGTCGCCGGGATGGGCGCCGTCAGCATCCACACCGGGTCGTCGGCCAGCACCGACAGGTGGTGGATGCGGGCCCGGGGCGTGAGCCCGTGGTCGGCAAGGCCCCGCTCGTTCACCACCAGCAGGGCGGCCGACGCGTCGGAGATCTGCGACGCGCAGGCCGCCGTGACCCGCCCGCCCTCGGTGAGGGTCGGCAGCGACCGGATCTTGTCCCAGTCCGGCTCGCGCGGGCCCTCGTCGGCCGCGACCTCGCCCAGCGGGACGATCTCGGCCTCGAAGCGGCCCTCGGCCCGGGCGCGGATGGCGCGGGTGTGCGACTCGACCGCGAACGCCTCCATGTCGTCCCGGCTGATGTCCCACCGTTCGGCGATCATCTCCGCCGACCGGAACTGGCTGACCTCCTGCCTGCCGTAGCGGGCGACCCAGCCGGTCGAGCCGGTGAACGGGTCGTCGAAGCCGAGGGGCTCCCCGGCCGTCATGGCGGTGGAGATGGGGATCTGCGACATCTGCTGCACGCCGCCGGCGACGACGACGTCCATCGTCCCCGACAGCACGGCCTGGGCGGCGAAGTGGAGCGCCTGCTGCGCCGAGCCGCACTGGCGGTCGATCGTCGTCCCCGGCACGTGGTCGGGCAGCCCGGCGGCCAGCCAGCAGGTGCGGGCGACGTCGCCCGCCTGCCCGCCCACCGTGTCGACGCACCCGAACACCACGTCCTCGACGGCGGCGGGGTCTATGCCGGTCCGGTCGACCAGGGCGCGCAGGCTGTGGGCGCCCAGGTCGGCGGGGTGGACGCGGGACAGCCCGCCGCCCCGCCGGCCGACGGGAGAACGGGCTGCGTCGACGATGTAGGCCTCGGCCATGGTGGTCCTTCCGATGTCACGCGGACGGGCGGCGGCCGCGGCGGCCGGGCGAGCCGCCCGGCCGGGCACGCCGCCGCGGGGGCAGGAGCGGTCGCACGTCAGACGCCGATCGCCCGCGCCACCCGGTCGCGGTGCCAGCCGGCGTCGCCCCACGCCTTGGCCAGCGCCCAGGTGCGCTGGAGGTAGAGGTGCAGGTCGTGCTCGACGGTGTAGCCGATGGCACCGTGGCACTGGAGGGCCGCCCGCCCCGCCCGCCAGGCGGCGTCCGACGCCAGCGCCTTGGCCATCGACACGTCACGGGCCCGGGTGGCGGCGCCGGTGGCCAGCGAGTGGGCGGCCCGGTGGACGGCGGGCCGGGCGAAGGCCAGGTCCTTGTGGGCGTCGGCCAGGTGGTGCTTCACCGCCTGGAACGAGCCGACGGGCGCGCCGAACTGGCGGCGCTCGCCCACGTAGGCGACGGTCATGTCGAGCATCCGTTGCCCGAGCCCCACCAGCACGGCGGCGGTGCCCCACGCCCCACGGTCGCGGGCCAGGTCGATGTCGGCCGGGTCGCCGGTCACCAGCGTCCCGGGCGCCGGCGTCCAGTCGACGGTGGCGGCCCGCCGGGCCCGGTCGACCGTGGCGACGGGGGTCAGGTCGACCGACGCCGGGTCGACCAGGTGCAGCGCCCGGTCGCCCGGGTCGTGGAGCAGCAGCCGGTCGGCGTCGGCCGCGCACGCGACGTTGACGCCGCCGAGGTCGGTGGCGACGATGCCGGCGCCGGGCGTGCCGGGGGACGACCAGCCGGCGAGCAGGGGCGCCGCCACCGCCGCGGTGTCGACCAGCGGGTGGGGCAACGCGGCCCGGCCGGCCTCCTCCAGCACCAGCACGAGCGACTGCTCGTCGAGCCCGAGCCCGCCGTGCGCCTCGGCCACCAGGGTGTGGAGCACGCCCATCTCGCCCAGCCGGCGCCACACGTCCCGGTCGAGCGCGCCCGCGGGGACCGTGGCCGCGGCCCGGACGGTGGCCGGCGGGCACTCCTTGTCGAGCAGGTCACGGGCCGCGTCGCGGAAGGCGAGCTGGTCGTCGTCGAAGCCGAAGAACACGCCCGGCTACCTCCTCGGCAGCCCGAGCACCCGCTCGGCCGCGATGTTCCGCTGGATCTCGTTGGTCCCCGCGTAGATGGGGCCCGACAGGGCGAACTGCCAGCCCTTCGACCAGGGGCCCTCCTCCTCGGCCTCGGGGCCCAGCAGGTC
>DASSGC010000345.1:0-3896 GCA_035693765.1 Acidimicrobiales bacterium | reverse complement strand
TCAACACCGAGGACAGCTTCAACACCGACGTCGACTACACCGACAACTCGATCGAGGACAGCTTCGACGTCGAGGACAGCTTCAACGACGAGAGCCAGGTCGACAACTCGGTCGACAACTCGGTCGAGGACAACGACGGGCTCGACGTCCTCTGAGGCCCGGTGGGGGCCCCGATGCGCTGGCGGCGCACCGGGGCCCCGCCAAACCGGGCTAGCGTTGGGCGGCACAAGGAGTTGCGCAGATGGCGGGGAATCCCAATGCCGGCGAACGGTCAGCGACCGTTCGCCAGGCTTTGTCGACAGTCGATCTCGGGCGGCAGGCGGCTGGCGCCTACGGCCGCGCCGATCTCGCCGAGCGGCTCGCCCTCACCCGCAAGCGGCTTGCGGACCCGTCGTTCCACGTCTTCGTGATCGGCGAGTTCAAGCAGGGCAAGTCGTCGCTCGTCAACGCCCTCCTCAACGCCCCGGTGTGCCCGGTCGACGACGACATCGCCACCGCGGTGCCCACCGCGGTCGGCTACGGCGACCCGCCGACCGCCGCCGTGCTGTTCGACCCGGGCGGCGACACCGCCGACCCCACCCGCGAGCCCATCCGCGAGGAGATCCCGGTCGACCAGGTGGCACGGCACGTCACCGAGGCGTCCGACACCACCGGCGAGCGCAAGGTCAGCTCCGTGGAGGTGAAGCTGCCCCGCAAGCTGCTCACCGACGGGCTGGTCGTCGTCGACACGCCCGGCGTCGGCGGCCTCGGCTCGGCCCACAGCGCCGCCACCATCGGGGCGCTCCCGATGGCCGACGCGGTCATCTTCGTGTCCGACGCCAGCCAGGAGTTCAGCCAGCCCGAGCTGGAGTTCCTCCAGACGGCGCGGCGCATGTGCCCGAACGTGGCGTGCGTCCTCACCAAGACCGACTTCTATCCCGCCTGGCGCAAGATCCGTGACCTCAACGCCGGCCACCTCGCCCGGGCGGGCGTCAAGGCCGAGATCCTGTGCGTGTCGTCGTCGCTGCGCGTCCACGCGCTGCGGACCAACGACCGCGATCTCAACCGCGAGTCCGGCTTCCCCGCGCTCGCCGGCTACCTGCAGAACGAGATCGCCGCCAACGCCGAGAAGCTCAGCGTCCGGGCCGCGGCCAACGACGTCGTGTCGGTGGCGACCATGCTCGAGGCGCAGTTCCGCAACGAGCGCCAGGCGCTGAACGACCCGGAGCAGGCCAGGGAGATGGTCACGAGCCTCACCGAGCTCAAGGCCAAGGCCGACCGGCTCCGCAGCGGCGTCTCCAAGTGGCAGCAGTCGCTCAACGACGGTGTGATCGACCTCCAGGCCGACGTCGACCACGACCTGCGCAGCCGGCTCCGCCAGGTGACGAAGCAGGCCGACGAGGCCCTCGACGCCAGCGACCCCGCCGAGACCTGGGACGAGTTCCAGGCCTGGCTCTACCGCCGGGTGGCCGAGGACGTCGTGCACAACTACGCGTTCCTCCACACGAGGGCGCAGGAGCTCACCGCCCGGGTGGCCGAGCACTTCGGCGAGGACGGAGCCGACATCGTCGTCGACCTCGACGTCGCCAACCCCACCGAGGTCATGAGCGCGGTCCAGGCCAACACCGACATCGAGGCGGCCAAGATGGGCGTCGGCACGCAGGGCATGGCCGCGCTGCGGGGGAGCTACGGCGGCCTGCTGATGTTCGGCATGCTCGGCCGGATGGCCGGCCTCGCCATGGCCAACCCGGCGACGATCATCATCGGGCTCTTCATGGGCCGCCAGGCGCTGCGGGGCGAGAAGGAGCGGCAGCTCACGATGCGCCGCGGCCAGGCCCGCCAGGCCCACCGCAAGTACACCGACGAGGTCGGGTTCGTGGTGGGCAAGGACTCCCGCGACACGCTGCGGCGGGTCCAGCGGCGGATGCGCGACTTCTTCGCCACCCGGGCCGAGGAGCTGCACCGGTCGACCAGCGACGCGCTCGCCGCGGCGCAGAAGGCCGCCAAGTCCGACGAGGCCACGCGGCAGAAGCGGCTGCGCGACGTCGATGCCGAGCTCAAGCGCATCGCCGTGCTGCGCGAGAAGGCGCTCACCCTGGCGCCCGAGCTGAAGAAGGACGCCCAGCGGGCCGTGAGCGGGGGGGCGCGGGCATGAGCGGCCGCGGTTCCGCCGACCTGCTCGACGCCGTGCGGACGCTGCTCACCCGGGCCGCGCAGTCCTACGCCGCCGTCCCGGCCGCCCAGACGCGGCTGCAGGCCGTGATCGACCGGCTCGACGAGCCGCTGCGGGTGGCGATCGCCGGCAAGGTGAAGGCGGGCAAGTCCACGTTGCTCAACGCCCTCGTCGGCGAGGAGCTCGCACCCACCGACGCCGGCGAGTGCACCCGCATCGTCACCTGGTACCGCGACGGCATCACCTACCGGGCGACGCTGGAGCCGACCAGGGGGGAGCCCCACCAGGTGCCGTTCACCCGCGACGGCGGCGCCATCACCATCGACCTCGGCGGCACCGACGCGGAGGACGTGCGCCGGCTGGTCATCGAGTGGCCGTCGTCGTCCCTGCGGCAGATGACGCTCATCGACACGCCCGGCATCGCCTCGCTGTCCACCGACGTGTCGGCCCGCACCACCGCCTTCCTGACGCCGGGAGAGGACCAGGTCACGCCGGCAGACGCCGTGCTGTACCTGATGCGGCACCTGCACAGCTCCGACATCAACTTCCTCGAGGCGTTCCATGACGAGGAGTTCTCGCAGGCCACGCCCGTCAACGCCGTGGCGGTGCTGTCGCGGGCCGACGAGGTGGGCGTCGGCCGCATCGACTCGATGGCGTCGGCCCAGCGGATCGCCGCCCGCTACCGCCAGGACCCCAAGGTGCGCCGGCTGGCGCAGACCGTCGTCCCGGTGGCCGGCCTGCTGGCCCAGTCGGGGGCGACGCTGCGGGAGGCCGAGTACAAGGCGCTCGACGCGATCGCCAGCGCGTCCCGTGACGAGGCCGAGGCGCTGTTCCTGTCGGCCGACCGGTTCGTGCAGGCCGAGACGCCGATCGCGCTCACGTCGATGGAGCGCGAGCACCTGCTCGACCGGTTCGGGCTGTTCGGGGTGCGGCTGGCCGTGGCGCTGATCCGCCAGGGCGCGGCGTCGACGGCCACCGCGCTGTCGACCGAGCTGGTGCGGCGCAGCGGCCTGGTCGAGCTGCGAGACGTGCTGCTCAGCCAGTTCGCCCAGCGGCGCGACGTGCTCAAGGCCCGCTCCGCGCTGCTGGCGCTGGAGGGCGTGCTGCACGAGCATCCGATCGCCGGGGGCGACGCCCTGGCGTCCGAGCTCGAACGCATCACGTCCGGCGCCCATGCGTTCGCCGAGATCCGGCTGCTCAACGCCCTGCGCGCCAGTGGCATCAAGGTGAAGCCCGCCGAGGCCGGCGAGATGGAGCGCCTGCTCGGGGCGGAGGGGACGACCCTGCACACACGCCTGGGGCTCTCACCGGAGGCCGACACCTCGGAGGTGCGCCGGGCGCTGCAGAACGCGATCGGTCGCTGGCAACGCCGGGCCGAGAGCCCGATGTCCTCCCGCGAGGTGGCCGACGCCGCCCGTGTGGTCATCCGCACCTGCGAAGGCCTCCTGGTCTCGCTGGGCTGACCGGCCATGTCCAGCTCCGACGACGACGACACCGCGCCGACCGACGAGGAGAGCACCGCACCCGACCCGTGGTTCACCCCCGACGCGGGCCGGGACACGGATCAGGGGACCGCCGCACGGCCGTCGAGCGACGCCTGGCCGCCGCCGGCGCAGCCCGCACCGTCTCCCCAAGCACCCGGCGAGGCGTGGCCCGACCCCGGCGGCCCGGCCTCGGGCGACGCCTGGCCCGCCCCCACCGGTGCACCCTCCGCCGACACCTGGCAACCCCCCACCGGCACACC
>DASSGC010000344.1:0-27017 GCA_035693765.1 Acidimicrobiales bacterium | reverse complement strand
GCTTTCCGTCTTCGGGCAGCGCTTCGAGGTCGGCGTAGGTGAGCTGCGAGACCAGGGGATTCGCCATGATGTGCACCTCAGTCGAGGAGGTCTGCGGGCACGACGGTCAGGCGGAACGGCCGGTCGACGGTCAGCGGTTCGAAGCCGGACACGGCGGCGACGGCGTGGAGCCGGCCGTCGCGTCGTTCGAGCAGCTGCACGGAGGGGGTGAGGGGGTCGACGATCCAGTAGTCGTCGAGGCCCGCCCGTGCGTAGGCGGTGCGCTTGCGGCCGAGGTCGACGTGGCGGGTGGAGGGCGAGAGCACCTCGATCGCCAGCAGGGGCGGGCGGGGCAGGAGCCGGGGGGTGGTGTCGCCTCGCCGGACGACCATGAGGTCGGGCACGTAGACGTTGTGCTCGTCGACCAGCCAGTCGAGCGGGCCGAGCAACACCTTGAGGTCGGGCGGGCAGGCGGCCCGCAGGAGGACATGCAAGTTGCCGACCACGTCCTGGTGGGCCGGACTGGGCGAGGGGGACACGAACAGCTCACCGTCGATCAGCTCGTAGCGCTTTCCGTCTTCGGGCAGCGCTTCGAGGTCGGCGTAGGTGAGCTGCGAGACCATGGGCTTCGCCACGGACGCAGCGTAGGCGCCGGATCGACCCCTCGCCAGTGCTTTACGCCATTTTCACGATGTTTCGACCACCTTCCCATCCTCCAGGACGACGACCCGGTCGGCCCGGTCGAGCACGTGCGGGCGGTGGCTCACCAGCAGGGCGGTGCCGAACCCGCCGGCCGCCACGCGGTCCCACACCCGGGCCTCCGTGTCGACGTCGAGGGCGCTCGACAGGTCGTCCACCACCAGCAGCTCCGGGCGCCGCACCAGCGCCCGCGCGGCGCCGGCCCGCTGGATCTGGCCGCCCGACAGGCGCAGGCCCTTCGGCCCGACCAGGGTGGCGGCGCCGTCGGGCATGCGCTCGAGGTCCTCGTCGAGGCACGTGAGCCACAGCACGTCGTCCAGCCCGTCGGCCGGCAGGCCGAGCAGGACGGTGTCGGCCAGGGGCTCGCTGAACAGCCGGGGCACCTGGGGCAGGTAGGCGACGAGGGGCGGAACGAGCACCGTCGAGGGGTCGTCGACGGCCGTGCCGTTCCACGTCACCGTGCCGGCGCGGGCGGTGGCGAGGCCGAGCAGGGCCCGCAGCAGCGTCGTCTTGCCGGCGCCGACCGGTCCCGTCACCACCACCAGCTCGCCCCGGCGCACGACCAGGTCGACGTCCTCGATGCCGCGGCCCGAGCCGGGGTGGCGGAGGGTGAGCCCCGTCACCCGCAGCTCGCGGAGCGGATCGGCGGGCGGTGCCGCGCGCGTCGTTCCGCCGAGCGGGGGCGGGCCGTGGCGCAGGTGGGTGGGCGTGGGCGCGACGACGGCCGCCCGCTCGGGAGCGGGCAGCAGCTCGGCCAGCCGGTCGATCGACACGTCGGCCTGGCGCATGTACACGATGTACCGCCCCACCCACTTGGGCAGGTCGGCGATGGCGAGCGCGTAGGCGGCGAACAGGCCCAGGTCGCCGACCGACAGGTCGCCGCCGGCGAACGCCCCGGCCGCGGCCACCAGGGCGAGGCCGGCCGCCACCTCGCCGGTGCCGTGGCCGAGCGACCGCACCATCTCCGCGCCCACCTGATCGCGCCGCCCCACCGCGGCCCGCGCCGCGTTCAGCTCGGCGAACCGGGCCTGCACCGCCCGCTCGGCCCCGCCCGCCTGCACGGCCAGCACGGCGCCGAACGTGTCGCCGATGAACCCGGTGACCCGGGCGGTCGCCTCGCGGGCGGTCCGCCGCCAGACCCGCAGCCGGGGGCCGAGCCAGGTGGCGGCCAGCGTGGCCAGCGCGACGGGGACGGCCATGGCGACCGCCGCCGCAGGGTCGATGGAGACGAGCACCACCAGCGCCACGGCGGTGGTCACCAGGGCGCCGCTGAGGTCGAGCCAGACGTCGAGGATCGTGGCCAGGTCCTGGACGTCGTCCCGGAACCGGCTGACGGCCTCGCCGGGCGCGCCGGGCAGCCGGCTGCCGCCCGGGCCGGGGTCGCCGACCAGCGATCGCAGCAGGTTGACCCTCGGCACGGTGTGCCAGCCGACCCAGCAGCCGTGCCACTGGAACGAGAGGACGACCAGCCACGACCAGCGGGCCGCCTCGATGCCGACCAGTGCGGCCAGCAGGCCCCAGGCGCCGCCGCCGCCCGACGCCAGCCGGTCGAGGACGGCCTTCACCACGGCGCCGGTGAGGAGGGGGGCCGAGAAGAAGAGGACGAAGCCGACCCAGACGGTCCCGTAGGCCACCGGCTCCTGGCGCAGCAGCCGCCAGGCGATGCGGGTCGTGCTCCCGCGCCGCCCGCTCACCGTGCCCCCGATCCGCCTGCTCCGCCCGCTCCGCCCGCTCATGCCGTCGCCTCGTCGGCCAGGAGGTCGTCGAGGGCCGCGCGGGCGCCGCCCGCCCGCTGGAGCCGGGCGTAGCGGCTGCCGGGCCGCAGCGCGAGCTCGGCGCGGGTTCCGTGCTCCACGATGCGGCCCCGGTCGACGACGGCGATCTCGTCGAGCTGGGCCAGGGTGTCGAGCCGGTGGGCGATGACGATCGCCGTCCGCCCGTCGAGCAGGGCGCGGGTGGCGGCGGCCACGCGGCGCTCGGTGCCCGGGTCGAGCCGGCTGGAGGCCTCGTCGAGCACCACGACGTCGGGACGGGCCAGGAAGGCCCGTGCCAGCGCGACGAGCTGGCCCTCCCCGGCGGACAGCGACCGGGCGCCGTCGAGGTGGGTGTCGAGCCCGGCGGGCAACGCCGCCAGCCAGGGCCCGAGGCCGACGTCCGCCAGCACGGCCCGCAGCCGATCGTCCGTGGCCCGCCGGGCGCCGAACAGGGTGAGGTTGTCGCGCACCGACGCGCGGAACAGGTCGACGTCCTGGGTGACGACCGCGACCCGCTCGCGCAGCGCGGCGATCGTGAGGTCGCGCACGTCGACCCCGCCCAGGCGCACCGCGCCCTCCTCGACGTCCCAGAACCGCAGCACGAGGCGACCGAGCGTCGTCTTGCCGCTGCCGGTGCGGCCGACCACACCCAGGTGCCGCCCGGGCGCCAGGTGCAGATCGACGTCGACCAGGGCCGGTACCCGCCCCGTGCCGTAGGTGAACGACACGCCGTCGAGGTCGACGCCGAGGGCGCCGCGCGGCAACCCGCGGCCGTCGTCGGGGCCGTCCTGGATCGCGGGCACGGTGGCCAGCAGGGTCGAGGCCCGGCGGGCGCCGGCCATCGCCTTCTGGAACTGCTTGAGCTGCTCGGCGACCTGCTCGAGCGGGCGGCGCATCAGGTCGCTGTACCGGTAGAGCGCGAGCACGGTGCCGACCGTGACGACGCCCCGCTGCTGGAGGACGATGCCGGTGGCCAGGGTGGCCGCGGAGCCGGCCGCGAACACCAGGGCCGAGGCCGCGTGGGCGCTGTCGCCCCGCAGGGCGGCGTGTCGGGCGGCCCGCCACCAGCGGGCGCTGTGGACCTGCAGGCGGTGGACGGCATAGCCACCGGCGCCGTTGGCCCGCAGGTCCTCCAGGCCGCCGAGGCGCTCCTCGAGATCGCCGTAGAGCTGGGCGTTGACCTCGCGCTCGGCCTCGCGGGCGGCGACGGCGGCCATCCGCAGGCGGACCAGCACGCCGGCGCCGGCCAGCGCGGTGACGGTCAGCACCAGGCCGGTCAGCGGGTCGATCGCGGTGGCGACGGCCAGCAATCCGGCGAGCAGCACGGCGTTGCCGGCCAGCCGTACCGCGATGTCCGCGAAGAAGATCGCCATCGACTCGACGTCGCCGTCGATCCGCTCGATGAGCTGGCCGGGGCTGTACCGGCTGTGCCAGCCCTGCTCGAGTCGCAGGGCGTGGGCGGCGAGCCGCTCGCGCAGCCGGTTGCCGGCCCGCCACGAGACGCGGGCCGACCACCAGACGGCCACCAGGTCGAGCCCCGCACTGCCGAGCGCCGCCGCGACGTAGGCGGCGGCGAGCGGGGTGAGCGCGGCGACGCTGCGGCCGTCGAGGGCGTCGTCGGCGAACCGCCCCAGCAGCAGCGGCAGGCTGAGACGTCCCACCATGGCCACGCTGAGCACGGCGAGGATGCCCGCCAGGGAGCGGGCGTCGGGCCGGAGCGTGGCAGCGAGCAGGCGCGTCGCCGCCGGCCCGTCGGAGCGGGGGTCCTGACGCAGCACGGATCGTCGACTGTACGGCTCGTGACGTGGTGGGCCCGAGCGAGTTTCAGCCTCCGCCGTCGGGCCAGGGCATGACCCGCAGCCGGGGCCACAGCGCCCGCCAGCGGGCGGCCTTGCGCTCGTAGACGTGCCGGGGCGCGACGACCGGGTTGGGGCGCAGGACGAAGCCGAACAGGTCGGCGAACCCCGAGGGGGCGTACACCTCGTGCCGGTCGCCGACCCGGCGGACCGCCACCCGGCAGGCGTGCGCCGCGTACCGGTCCACCGCCTCGCGGCTCGACCGGATGGGCGGGCAGGCCACGCCGAAGTGGTCCTCGTACCAGAGGTGGACCCGGGCCTGGTTGCGCACCTCGACCTCGACGCCGGGCCCGAGATCGAGGTCGCCGTAGACCGCCGCGCACCGGCGGATCACCGCGTCCTCGGCCTCCCACGAGAGGTCGCCTGCGTCGTGGTAGATCAGGTCGTAGTCGCCGATGCCGCGGGTGGGCTCGTGGCCGTCGAGCACGTTCCACACGGTCTGGAACAGGCACCCCGCCGCCAGCCAGCAGTCCGGCAGCCCCAGCGCCGCCGCCCGCCCGAGCACCTCGTCGACGAGCGGGTTGCGCAGCACGGCGGTCAGGAAGGCGCGCTCGTCCCGGTGCGTGGCCATCCCCGCACCCTCCCACGGCCCGCTACGCTCGTCGTACCTCGGGCTGAGATGGGTGGTGCTGGATGCACCCGGCCCGATGACGGACACCGCTGCGGGCGCCACGCCCCGGCGGTCAGACCACCGACGTCATCAGGGAGAACCCATGACCACCCTGCACGAGGGCGACTTCAAGGTCGCCGACCTCAACCTGGCCGGTTGGGGCCGCAAGGAGATCGAGCTGGCCGAGGTCGAGATGCCCGGCCTCATGGCGCTGCGCGCCGAGTACGCCGATGCCCAGCCCCTCGCGGGCGCCCGCATCATGGGCTCGCTGCACATGACCATCCAGACCGCCGTGCTGATCGAGACCCTCACCGTGCTCGGCGCCGACGTGCGCTGGGTGTCCTGCAACATCTTCTCGACCCAGGACCACGCCGCCGCGGCCGTGGCGGTGGGCCCCAACGGCACCGTCGACGCCCCGCAGGGCGTGCCCGTCTACGCCTGGAAGGGCGAGACGCTGGAGGAGTACTGGTGGTGCACCGACCAGGCCCTGCGCTGGCCCGGCGGCGGCGGCCCCAACATGATCCTCGACGACGGCGGTGACGCCACGCTGCTGGTGCACAAGGGTGTCGAGTACGAGAAGGCCGGCGCCGTCCCCGACGCCACCGACGACGACCCCGACGAGTGGCACGTCATCATCGACCTGCTGAAGCGGACCATCGCCGAGCAGCCCGGCCGGTGGACCGAGACGGCGGCCGCCATCAAGGGCGTCACCGAGGAGACCACCACCGGCGTCCACCGCCTGTACCAGATGTTCGAGAACGGGCAGCTCCTGTTCCCGGCCATCAACGTCAACGACTCGGTCACCAAGTCGAAGTTCGACAACCTCTACGGATGCCGCCACAGCCTGGTCGACGGCATCAACCGGGCGACCGACGTCATGCTCGGCGGCAAGGTCGCCGTGGTGTGCGGGTACGGCGAGGTCGGCAAGGGCTCGGCCCAGTCGCTGCGCGGCCAGGGCTGCCGGGTGATCGTCACCGAGGTCGACCCCATCTGCGCGCTCCAGGCGGCGATGGAGGGCTACGAGGTCAACACCCTCGACGCCGTGGTCGAGCGGGCCGACATCTTCGTCACCACCACCGGCAACAAGGACATCATCTCGGCCGAGCACATGGCCCGGATGAAGCACAACGCCATCGTCGGGAACATCGGCCACTTCGACAACGAGATCGACATGGCCGGCCTGACCCGCATGAGCGACGTCCGCAAGGTCGAGGTCAAGCCGCAGGTGCACGAGTTCGTGTTCCCCGACGGCCACTCGATCATCGTGCTGGCCGAGGGCCGGCTGCTGAACCTGGGCTGCGCCACCGGCCACCCCAGCTTCGTGATGTCGATGAGCTTCACCAACCAGGTGCTGGCCCAGCTCGAGCTGTTCGGCAAGACCGGCAACTACCCGCTCGGCGTGTACGTGCTGCCCAAGCAGCTCGACGAGAAGGTCGCCCGGCTGCACCTCGACGCCCTCGGCGTCAAGCTGACCAAGCTGAGCGCCGAGCAGGCCGACTACATCGGCGTGCCGGTCGAGGGCCCCTACAAGCCCGACCACTACCGGTACTGATCCCGGACGACCGCCCGGTGGGGCGCGGCGACGCCGCGCCCCACCGCGGCGCGCCCCGCGCCACCATGGGGGCATGCACGGACTCGCCCACCTGGTCCACGGTGTGGCGGCCGTCGCGGCCCGCAACAGCCTGTGGATGACCTGGAACCTGATCCTCGCCGCCATCCCGGCGGCGCTGGCCGTGGCCGTGTTCCGCCACCGGGGTCCGCGGACCGTGCTGTGGTGGCTCGGCGCCGGTCTGGGGGTGCTTTTCCTGCCCAACGCCCCCTACGTCGTCACCGACCTCGTCCACCTGCAGGGTGACGTGGTGCTGGCGCAGAGCAACTTCGCCGTGGTGTACGGCGTGCTGCCGGTGTACGGCATGTTCATCGCCGCCGGCTTCGCCTGCTACGCCCTGGCGCTCGGCGAGGCCGGCCGGTACCTCGACGCGCACGGCATGGCCCGGTGGCGCCCGTCGATCGAGGTCGGCGTGCACCTCGTGTGCGCCGTCGGCGTCGTGCTCGGGCGGGTGGCCCGGCTCAACAGCTGGGAGCCGGTGACCGAGCCGCACTCGGCGGCCGAGCGCATCCTGTTGACGCTCACCTGGCGGTGGGCGCCCGCCGCGGTGCTGGCGACGTTCGCCGTCACGTGGGCCGGTCACGCCCTCACCGGGGCGGCCGGTCGCTGGGCCGTGACCCGGTCGGCGCAGCTGTGGGATCTCGGCGCCGGGCTGTGGGCCGCCTACGGCCCGCGGTACGGGCGCGGGGCGGGCGGGCACTGAGCGGCCGACCGGCGGTCGCGGCCGGGTTCGACGCCCCTTGACCTCAAGTCGGGTAGAGGTTGCAGAGTCGGACGGATGGACTCCACGGACCACCTGCTCGTGCACCAGGTCGCACGTACGCTCGCCCGCCCGAAGGACGCCCCTGCCGACAGCTTCGTGCTGCATGCGGCGCTCGAACTGCTCGCCCGTGCCGGCCTCCTGCCCCACGTGCGGGTCGGGGAGCGCGAGGCGGCTCGGGCGCGTCTCCGTGCGCTGGCGGCGTCCTACGACGCAGCGGGAGACCCGGTCGAGGACCCGCGTCCCGCCGCGCCCGACCCGGAGCGGCTCGTCGCGGCGCTCGTGGCGGGCGACCTCGACGAGGTCGACGCACAGGCCGTGGCCGTCGCCCGTGTCGCCACCCCCGGCGAGGTGCGGCGGCTGCTGGCGGCGCCCACGCTGGCATCGCTGGGCGCGGCCGCCCACGGCAGCATCCTGCTGCACCTGCTCGTCCGCACGGCGGCGCCGCTGGGGCTGCCGCTGGGCCTCCTCCGCCAGGCGCTCCGGGAGATGGCGCGCTACCCGACCTGGCACCTGCGGTGGTTCGAGGATCCCCAGGAGCCGGCCGTCACCGCCGCGCTGGGCGAGGCCCTCCTCGACGTCCCCCACCTCGGCCTGCCGGGCAGCGACTTCATCTTCCCGATCATGAGCCAGGCCGAGGAGTCGGGCATCGCGCCGCGCCTGCTCGGCGGCATCACGACGACGCCCGCCCGGGCGGAGCGGGATCTGGCCCGGGTCGCCGCCTGGTCGATGCTCCAGGAGCCGGACGAGCACGTCGCCTACGGCTGGACGCACTGCCTCACGATGCCGCAGGGCGCCGTGCGGCTCGCCGACGTCGCGGACCACGCCGTGCAGGTGGCGGCCACCTACGTGGTCGGCTTCCGGGCCGCCGAGGGAACGGTCGCGCTCGATCCCACCGCCGGGGTCGACCCCGCCGCCGACCCCGCCGACCTCGCGTCGTACGCCGCCGCGCACGAGGACGCGCACCTCGCGAAGTACACGCTCGCCTGCTTCGACGCGGCCGCGCAGGATCCGGAGATGCGCCACCTCTACCTCGCCGCCGCCACGCGGCTCGCGGCGTGGTGGCGGGCCGAGGACGAGCGGGCGGCGACGCCCGAGGCCAGGTGCGCCTGAGCTGACGGCCGCCGCCGGGCGGTCCAACGAGCGGGCCGGCGGGGACCGCGCCGAACTGGCGTCTCCTCGCGCGCATGGCGTACGGGATCGCCGCCAGAACGGGCGGGCCGGCGGGACCGCGCCGAACTGGCGTCTCGTCGCGCGCATGGCGTACGGGATCGCCGCCAGAACGGGACCGAACGGGAGCGGTGGCCGCGGCCGGGGGCGCGACGGTCAGCCGCACTCGGCCGCGGGCTGCGGGCCGCCGTCGACCAGCGGGACCGGCAGCGGCGCGGCGGTCGCCGGCCGGTCCCCGGCGGCGTCCGGTGCCCAGGTGAGCCGGGGGAGGAAGTACTGCACGTTGGGGCCGATCGTCACGGCGAGAAGGACGGTCCCGATGCCGACCGACCCGCCGAGCAGCCAGCCGGCCGCGAGGGCGGTGAGCTCGATGCCGGTCCGGACGAGCCGGATCGAGCCCACGCCCCGGGCGGCGAGGCCGGTCATCAGCCCGTCGCGCGGCCCCGGGCCCAACCCGGCGCCGATGTACAGGCCGCTGCCCGGGCCCCAGAGGAAGACGCCCAGCGCCAGGTAGGCGATGCGCCCCGCCAGGCTGGCCGGCGTCTCGAGCACGAGGAGGGTCACGTCGATCGTGGTGCCGATGAGGAGCACGTTGAGCACCGTGCCCAGCCCGGGCCGCTCGCGCAGGGGCAGCCAGGCGAGCAGCACGAGCGCGCCGACGAAGATGCTCACGGTGCCGATGGGGATGCCGGTGTGCCGCGAGATGCCCTGGTCGAGCACCGACCACGGTGCCAGCCCCAGGTCGGCCGCGACCATCAGCGCGATGCCCAGCCCGCAGGTGACCAACCCGACCACGAGCCGGGGCACGCGCTGCCGCGGCTCGGTGACGGGTCGGAGGACGGCCATTCCCGGGAGCGTAGGGAGACCGGCCGCCCGCGCCTCGGTCCACTTCGCGCTGATTGGGGTGCTCCGGACGGTGCCGTGCTCCGGCGGGCGGGCGCGGCCGAGGCGGGGCCGAGGCACGCCGCGTCAGACGTCGGCGCCACGCGCGAGATGGTCGCCCGGACGTCACCCCCGCGACCGGCGGGGGTCGCTTCGGTGTCACACCTCCTCCCTACGGTGGGCGCATGGTGCTCGGCACGCTGCTGCCGGTGCGGTGCCCGGGGTGCGGGGCGACCGGCGAGGCGCCCTGCCCGCCGTGCGCCTCCCGGCTGCGGGCCGCCCCGCCCGGCCCGGTGCCCGAGGGGCTCGATGCCTGCTGGTCGCTCGTGGCCTACGAGGGGGTGGGGCGCACGCTGGTGACCGGCCTCAAGTACCGCCGCGACCGCGCCGCGGTCGCCTGGCTCGCCGACCGCATGGCGGCGCTCGGGCCCGGCCGGCCGGCCACCGGTCCGCCGACGGGTGCGCCGACCGGTGCCGCTGCCGGCGTCCCGATCGTGACGTGGGCGCCGACCACCGGCGCCCGGCGGCGCCAGCGCGGCTTCGACCAGGCAGAGCTGCTGGCCCGTGCGGTGGCACGCCGGTGGGGGGCGCCCTGCCGGCCGCTGCTGGCCCGCCGGGCCGGCCCGCCGCAGACCGGCCGGTCGCTGGCCGATCGGCGCGACGGCCCGATCCTGCTGGCCCGGGCCGGGTCGCGAGCGGCCGCAGGGCGGGTGATCGTGGTGGTCGACGACGTGCTCACGACCGGCTCGACGCTCCGCGCGGCGGCGCGGGCGTTGCAGGTGGTCGGACCGGCATCGGTGGTCGGGTTGACCGCGGCCCGCACTCCCCGGCATCCCGCGGCGCCCCCCTGCGTGCTGCCGAGGCCACCGAAGGTCGAACAATTCGCTCAAGTTCCGCGCGTGATCGGCCGATGATCGCCGTGATGCCGGCCGCACGTCGCCACGCCTCCCGGGCACTCGCCAGCTTCAGGCGCTCCTCGCCGCGTCGGCCGCGGCCCCGTGCCGGGCGAGTGCGCCGATCCCGGCCCGCGTGCACCGTGTCGCCCCTGGTGGTCGACCTCGCCATCCGGACGGTGGACGAGCAGCCGACCGTCCGCATCGACCGGGTGGCGGCCGCCTCCGCACGGCTCGCGGCGGGCCACCCGCCCGCCGAAGCGGTCGCCGACCTGGCGCTGCGCGACGCCGCGGGCCACCGTCTGCGGTAGTCTCACCGGCGCGCAGCGTCGCCGCCGTGGACCGCGGCGCTCCCGCCAGGGCGCTGCGAGCGAGGAGGCCCGCCATGAGCGCCTACCTGGTCGTCGCCCACCGCACACTGGTCGAGGACCACCTCCTCGACCACGCCCGCTCGCTGTGCGCCGCCGGCGATTGCCGGTTCCACCTCGTCGTGCCCGTGCGCCACCCGACCGACCACGCCTGGTCGGACGGCGAGATCGCGGCCGTGGCCGAGGCCAGGCTGGCCGAGGGACTCGAGGCGTTCCGGGGAATCGGTGCCGAGGTCTCCGGCGAGGTCGGCGACACCAACCCGGTCTACGCGGTCGCCACCGCCCTGCGGTCGGCCCCGGCCGAGGAGTGGGCCGGCATCATCGTCTCGACCCTGCCGCCCCGCATCTCGCGCTGGCTGGGACTCGACGTCGTGAGCCGCATCCGGCGCGAGTTCGACCTCCCGGTCACCCACCTCGTCGCCCGGCGCACCCCGGCCGACGCCTGACCGCCCGCCCGCCTGCGGCCACGGCCGGGGGCATCGGTACACTCGGTGATCGCATGAGCCTGCTTGACCGCTTCCTCCGCGCCGGTGAGGGCAAGAAGGTCCGGGCGCTCCAGTCGCTGGTGCCCGACATCGGTGACCTCGAGCCCGAGATCGAGCGCCTGTCCGACGACGCCCTCCGGGCCAAGACCGGCGAGTTCCGCCAGCGGCTGGATCGCGGCGAGATGCTCGACGACCTGCTGATCGAGGCCTTCGCCGTGGTGCGGGAGGCCGGCAGGCGGGTGCTCGGCCAGCGTCACTTCGACGTGCAGTTGATGGGCGGCGCCGCGCTGCACTTCGGCTGGGTGGCCGAGATGAAGACCGGCGAGGGCAAGACGCTCGTGTCGACCCTGCCGGCCTACCTCAACGGCCTGACCGGCAAGGGCATGCACCTGGTCACGGTCAACGACTACCTGGCGACCCGCGACCGCGAGTGGATGGGCCGCCTCCACACCTGGCTGGGCTTGACCACCGGGCTCATCGTGCCCGGCAACCAGGACCCGGCGTTCAAGCGGGCCCAGTACGCGGCCGACATCACGTATGGCACCAACAACGAGTTCGGCTTCGACTACCTGCGCGACAACATGGCGACGTCGCGCGCCCAGCAGCGCCAGCGGGGCCACGTCTACGCCATCGTCGACGAGGTCGACTCCATCCTCATCGACGAGGCCCGGACGCCGCTCATCATCTCGGGGAAGGTCGCCGACGCGGCCCAGCTGTACTACCGGTTCGCCTCGATCACCCGAAGCCTCAAGCGCGACGTCGACTACGAGGTCGACGAGGAGAAGCGCACCGTCGCCCCCACCGAGGAGGGCATCGAGAAGGTCGAGCGCCAGCTCGACATCGAGAACCTGTACGACGGCGTGGCGCAGAACCTGGTCCACCAGCTCCAGGCGTCGCTGCGGGCCAAGGAGCTGTTCAAGCGCGACAAGGACTACGTCATCGCCAACGGCGAGGTGAAGATCGTCGACGAGTTCACCGGCCGCATCCTCGAGGGCCGGCGCTGGTCCGAGGGCCTCCACCAGGCGGTCGAGGCCAAGGAGGGCGTGCGGATCAAGGAGGAGAACCAGACGCTCGCCACCGTCACCCTCCAGAACTACTTCCGCATGTACGACAAGCTCGCCGGCATGACCGGCACGGCGCAGAGCGACGCCGCCGAGCTGGCGGCCACCTACGAGCTCCAGGTGGTGCCGATCCCGACCAACCAGCCGGTGGCCCGCATCGACCAGCCCGACCTCATCTACAAGGGCGAGGACGCCAAGTTCGTGGCCGTGGTCGACGACATCGTCGAGCGCTACGAGTCCGGTCAGCCGGTGCTGGTCGGCACGATCTCGGTGGAGAAGTCGGAGAAGCTGTCGCGGCTGCTCGACAAGCAGGGCATCCGCCACGAGGTGCTGAACGCCAAGGTGGGGCAGCACTTCCGGGAGGGCGAGATCATCGCCCAGGCCGGCCGGCTGAGGTCGGTCACGGTGGCCACCAACATGGCCGGCCGCGGCGTCGACATCATCCTCGGCGGCAACCCCGAGGGCATGGCCAAGCGCGACCTCCGGGCCGATGGCCTCGACCCCGACGGAGACGAGTCCCGGCCCCGCATCGAGGAGCTGACCGCCAAGCACGCGGAGGACACCAAGTCCGAGGGCGTCAAGGTGCGCGGGCTCGGCGGCCTCTACGTCCTCGGCACCGAGCGCCACGACTCCCGCCGCATCGACAACCAGCTACGGGGCCGGTCCGGCCGCCAGGGCGACCCGGGCGAGAGCCGCTTCTACCTCAGCCTCGAGGACGACCTGATGCGGCTGTTCGCCACCGGGGCCGTCAACTGGGTCATGAGCAAGACGTTGCCGGAGGATGTGCCGCTCGAGGCGAAGATGGTCACCAAGGCGATCGAGCGCGCGCAGAGCACCGTCGAGCAGCGCAACGCCGAGCAGCGCAAGAACGTCCTCAAGTACGACGAGGTCATGAACGAGCAGCGCAAGGTGATCTACGCGCTGCGCGACCAGGTGCTCGACAAGGCCGACCTGCGCGAGCGGATCGTGGAGGAGGCCCTGCCCGACGCCGTCAGCACGCTGGTCGAGTCCCACTGCGTGAGCGAGTACTCCGAGGAGTGGGATCTCGACGGCCTGGTGACCGAGGTCAAGGTGTTCTGGCCGTCGGAGCTGACGGTCGAGCAGCTCGGCGCCGCGTCGTCGACCAACGAGGTCTACGAGCTGTTGATGGACGAGGCGCTCGCGTACTACGAGAAGCGCGAGGCCGACCTGACGCCCGATGTCATGCGGCAGGTCGAGCGCCAGGTCATGCTCACCGTGATCGACCAGCGCTGGCGGGCCCACCTCTACGAGATGGACTACCTGCGGGAGGGCATCGGGCTGCGGGCGATGGGCCAGAAGGACCCGCTCGTCGAGTGGCAGCGCGAGGGCTTCGAGATGTTCGGCCAGATGATGCACGGCATCTGGCAGGAGTTCATCCAGTACGTGATGAAGGTCGACGTCAAGGTGGCCCGCCCGGCGCCGGCCGGTGCCGTGGCCCCGGCCGCTCCGGCGGACGGGGACGGGGGTGCCGCGCCGGTCGACCAGCCGGCCGTCGCCGGGGCGGGGCTGGGCGGCGGCGCGCCCGACGGGCTGCGCGACGTCCAGTACTCCTCACCCGAGGACCCGTCGGTCGCAGGCGCCACGCGGATCGCGGAGGCGGCCCGCGCCGAGGCGGCCGCCGGCGGGCGCCCCGCGGCGGCGGGCGGCCCGGCCACGGCGACCGCTCCGCCGGCGAACACGCCGATCGTGAAGTCCGACTGGGACAAGACGCCCCGCAACGCACCGTGCCCCTGCGGCTCCGGCAAGAAGTACAAGCTGTGCCACGGCCGGGCATGACCGGCCCCACCGATGCGTGACCTGACCGACGAGCTGAAGAAGCAGCGGAGCCGCCTCCAGGAGGCGGAGGGCTACCTGCGGGTCGAGGAGCTGCGGGCGCGCCGCCCCCAGCTCGAGGCCGAGGCGTCGCGTCCCGATCTCTGGGACGACCCCGAGCGGGCCAAGCGGGTGACCGGCGACCTGTCGGCCGTCATCGACGACATCGGCCAGTACGAGGACCTCGCGGCCCGGCTCGACGACGCCGAGACGCTGCACGGGCTGGCGCGCGACGAGGGCGACGAGGCGGCGCTGGCCGAGGTCGAGCAGGCCCTCGCGGCCATCGACGGCGACCTCCGCCGGATCGAGCTGCGGTCGATGTTCAGCGGCGAGCACGACGAGCACGACGCCCTCGTGACCGTCCAGGCGGGGGAGGGAGGCGTCGACGCCCAGGACTGGGCCGAGATGCTCCTGCGGATGTACACCCGCTGGGCCGAGCGCCGGGGGTTCGAGGTCGAGGTCGACGAGTTCACCGAGGGGTCGGAGGCCGGGCTGTCGTCGGCCGAGTTCGTGGTCAAGGGCCGCTACGCCTACGGGTACCTGCAGGCCGAACGCGGGGTGCACCGCCTGGTGCGGATCAGCCCGTTCAACGCCCAGGGCAAGCGGCAGACCGCGTTCGCCGCGCTCCAGGTGGTGCCGATGCTCGAGGACGGCGACACCGCGGTCGAGATCGACGAGAAGGACATCAAGATGGACGTGTTCCGGTCGTCCGGCGCCGGCGGGCAGCACGTCAACAAGACGTCCTCGGCGGTGCGCCTCACCCATGTGCCGACCGGCATCGTCGTGTCGTGCCAGGCCGAGCGCAGCCAGTTCCAGAACCGGGACCGGGCCATGGCCATGCTCAAGGCCAAGCTGGCCGACCTGGAGCGGTCACGGCGCGAGGCCGAGCTCGACGAGATCAGGGGGGACCAGCAACGGGTGGGCTTCGGCAGCCAGATCCGCAGCTACGTCCTGCAGCCGTACCAGATGGTCAAGGACCTGCGCTCCGAGCACGAGACGGGCAACGTCTCGGCGGTGCTCGACGGCGACCTCGACCCGTTCATGGAGGCGTTCCTCCAGTGGCGTCGGGGCGGCGCGGTGACCGCCTGACCAGCGATCCATTCGCGATCCATCCGCGATCCATCCCGGCATCGCAGGTGCCGAGTACCGTCGAGACGCGATGTACGAGGTACTGCGCGGTTTCTGTAACCTCTTCGCAATGACTGGGGACACACGCGCTGAGGCTTCCCGCGCGTTCGAGCGGGCACGAGGAAGATGATCACGTTCGAGAACGTCAGCAAGATCTACAAGGGCGGCGTCGAGGCCCTGCACACGGCGTCGGCCACCATCGAGAAGGGTGAGTTCGTCTTCCTGGTGGGGCCGTCGGGCTCCGGCAAGTCGACGATGCTGCGCCTCATCAACCGCGAGGAGACCGCCGACAAGGGCCGCATCTTCGTGGCCGGCAAGGACATCGCCCGGCTGTCGTCGTGGCGCGTGCCGTACCTGCGCCGCAACATCGGCTGCATCTTCCAGGACTACAAGCTGCTGACCAACAAGACGGTCTACGAGAACGTGGCCTTCGCCCTGGAGGTCATCGGCCGGCCGCGCCACGTCGTCAAGGCGCAGGTCCCGGCCATCCTCGAGCTGGTCGGCCTCGACAGCAAGACCGACAACCTGCCCGAGGAGCTGTCGGGCGGCGAGCAGCAGCGGGTGTCCATCGCCCGGGCCTTCGTGAACCGCCCGCTGATCCTGCTGGCCGACGAGCCCACCGGCAACCTCGACCCGGCGACCTCGGTGGGCATCATGCGCCTGCTCGACCGCATCAACCGCACCGGCACGACCGTGGTCATGGCCACGCACGACCGATCCATCGTCGACACCATGCAGCGGCGGGTGATCGAGCTCGACCAGGGCGAGATCATCCGCGATCAAGTGCGAGGGGTTTACCAGTGAAGCTCGACTACATCGCCCGCGAGACCGTGACCAACCTCCGCCGCAACGTCACGCTCACGATCGCGGCGATCATGACCGTGGCGGTCTCGCTGGCGTTGTTCGGTTCGACGCTGCTGCTCCGCCAGGGCGTCGACAACGTCTCGCAGCGCTGGAGCGATGGCATCGAGGTGATCGCCTTCCTCAAGCGGGACGCCACGCAGGAGCAGCGGGACGCCATCAAGGCGTTCATCGACGACAACCCCGAGGTCGGCGAGTCGCGCTACGTCAACCACGAGGAGAGCCACAAGGAGGCGATGCGGATCCTGGGCCGGAACGAGGCGATGCGGGCCAAGCTCGAGGCCGAGCCCGAGCTGGTGCCCGACTCGTTCCGCATCTCGCCCGCGCAGAAGGACGCCGACCTGATGAAGAGCCTGGGTCAGCAGCTCGCGACCCAGCCCGGCGTGCTGAAGGTGACCGACGAGACCGAGAGCATCAAGACGGTCACCAGCGTGTCGGAGTTCGCGCAGCGGTCGATGCTCCTGGTCGGCATCGGCCTGCTGGTGGCCGCGCTGCTGCTCATCCTGAACGCCATCCGCATGGCCATGTTCGCCCGCAGGCGCGAGATCGAGGTGATGAAGCTGGTGGGCGCGACCAACTGGTTCATCCGGGTGCCGTTCATGCTGGAGGGCATCGTGCAGGGCCTGGTCGGCGCCCTGTTCGCCCTGGGGGCGGTCACCGCCCTCGACCGGGCGATGGACTCCGCCGCGCAGAACGAGGAGTACCGGGCGATCATGGAGGGCTTCGTGGCCTCCGCGGGCGAGTACCGCCTGACGGCCGTGGTGGTGGTGCTGCTCGGCGTCACCATCGGCGCCGCCGGTTCGGGCTGGGCCCTCAGCCGCTTCCTCCGGGTCTGATCGTCGGCGCCGGCCGCCTGGCCGGCGCACGTCCGGCAGGCTGAGCGGGGTCGGCGGTCAGCCGGGCGGCCGGAACAGGTCGGTGGTGTCGAACGCGACGGTGAGGGGGTCGTGGAGGTCGACGCGGCCGGGGGTGTCGAGGGCGGTGTGGTAGGTGCCGCCGGTGAGCCGTAGGGCGGTGAAGCGGGGGTGGCGGGCGGTGCCGTCGACCAGCCAGTAGTGCTCGATGCCGGCGCCGGCGTAGGCGGCGCGCTTGGTCACGCGGTCGTGGTGGCGGCTGCCGGGGGAGACGATCTCGACCACGAGCAGCACGGGGACGGTGAGGTAGCGGGGGCCGACGCTGGCCTGCGGGGCGACGACGAGGTCGGGCTCGACCATCTGGTCGCCGGGCAGGCGCAGCCCGATCGGGGCGTTGAACACCTCATGGTCGGGAGGTGCCGCGTCTTCGAGGAGGCGTTCGAGCCGGCGGGAGCTGCGTTGGTGGCCGGGCACGGGCGGCGGGGACACGGTGATCGTCCCTCCGATGAGCTCGTAGCGACGACCGTCGTCGGGCATGGCCTCCCAGTCGGCAAGGGTGAAGGTGCCGTCGAGAGCGGTGGTCGTGAGCGTCATCGAGCCTCCCGGGCCGCGCGGATGGGCGTGGGGCCAGCGAGTGGCGAGGCCGGATCCGGCGCGGCCCAGGGTATCCGGGGGGGGTGACGGCCCGGGCGGGGTCGGCGGTCAGCCGGCCAGGGTGACCGGCAGGGACGCGAGCCCGCGGAGCACGATGCGGCCGTTGCGTGCGGGGGTGTCGGTGGCCAGCTCCATGGCCGGGAACCTGCGCACCAGGCCGGGCACCGCCTCGGCGCCCTCGAGGCGGGCGAGGGCCGCCCCCAGGCAGTGGTGGATACCGCTGCCGAACGCCAGGTGGGTGCCCGCGCCCTCGCGGCGGAGGTCGAGGTCGCCGGCGGTCGGGCCCCACTTGGCCTCGTCGCGGTTGGCCGAGCCCAGGAGGGTCATCACCAGCTCTCCGGGGCCCACCGTCTCGCCCGCGACCTCCAGCTCGGTGAGCGTGATGCGGCGCGAGAACTGGACGGGGCTGTCGTAGCGCAGCAGCTCCTCGACGGCGTCGGCGTCGAGGGACGGGTCGGCCGCCAGCCGCTCCAGCTGGTCGCGGTGCTGCAGCAGGGCCAGGGTGCCGTTGCCGATGAGGTTGACGGTGGTCTCGTGGCCGGCGAGGTACAGCAGGACGACCTGCATGGCCAGCTCGGCCGGGCTCAGCCGGTCGCCGTCCTCCTCGGCGGCGATCAGGGCGCTGAGCAGGTCGTCGGCCGGGTCGGCCCGCTTCCGGGCGATGGCGTCGGCGACGTGCGCCATCATCTTCACGGCGGCCTCGTCGGCCCGCTCGGCCGCAGCGTCGTCGATGACCGGCTCCAGGGTGAGGGTCATCGCCTGCGACCAGTCGCGCAGCTCGGACCGGTTGCCCTCGGGCATGCCGAGCAGCTCGCTGATCACGAGGAACGGCAGCGGGAAGGCGAACCCGGCGATGAGATCGACCGGCTCGCCGCCGCCCGCTGCCGTCGCCAGGTCGTCCAGCAGCTCCCCGACCAGGGCCTTGACCCGGGGGCGCAGGCGCTCCACGGTCCGCACGGTGAACGCGCTGGCCACCAGCCGGCGCAGGCGGGTGTGGTCGGGGGGATCGAGGCCCAGCAGCGAGCGCTGCTCGGGCTCCCGCCTGGCCATCCGCTCCACCTGGTAGGGCGCACCGGTCACGTTGCGCTCGTCGACGCTGGTGCCGGGTTGGCGCAGCAGCGCGAAGCAGTCCTCGTGATGGGAGAGCACCAGGGGACCGAACGCCGACCGGTGCATCCGCCCCGCGGCCCGCATCGCGGCGTACCACGGGTACGGGTCGTCGGTGAAGCCGGGCTCGAAGGGGTTGAAGCCGCCATCCACGGTGGTCACCATTTCGCATTGCGCGTGCAAAGGCAAGGGGACACCGGCCGGGCGTGTCACGCTGGACGCCGTCGATGGCCGCCTCTCCGTCACCTTCGGCCCGCCCGATCCCGCCCGGCGCCCTGCCGCGCCCGCCCGCCGCCGACCTGGCGCTGCTCGGCCTGGCCGTCGTGGCGGTGTCGACCGCCGCGCCCCTCGTGCGGGTGGCGGATGCGCCGACCCTGGCCGTCGCGTTCTGGCGCAACGCCCTGGCCGTGCCCGTGCTCGCCCTGGTGGTCGCGGCCGGGGCCCGGCGCTCGCCGCCCCGGCTCGCCGCCCGGGAGCGGCGGCTGACCCTGGTGGCGGGCCTGTACCTCGGCGCCCACTTCGCCACCTGGATCCCGAGCCTGTCGTACACCTCCGTGGCCTCGTCGGTGGCGCTCGTCGCCACCCAGCCCGTGTGGGCCGCCCTCATCGCCCGGCGGCGGGGCGAGCACGTCCCCGGGCGGGCCTGGTGGGGGATCGGCCTCGCGGTCGCGGGCGCCGCCGTGCTCAGCGGCGTCGACCTGAGCGTGGCGCCCCGGGCGCTGTTCGGCGACCTGCTCGCGCTGGCCGGCGGCGTGCTGGCGGCCGCCTACGTGACGGTCGGCGCCGAGGTCCGGCGGACGGTGGCGACGTCGCTGTATGCCACCGCCTGCTATGGCGTGGCCGCCGGCGCGCTGCTGGTGGTGTGCGGCGTGGGCCGGCAGGAGCTGACCGGGTACGACGGCGGGACCTGGCTGGCCATCGTGGCCATGGTCGCCGGGCCGCAGTTGCTCGGGCACACGCTCGTCAACCGCGTGCTCCGGACCACCAGCCCCACCGTGGTGTCCGTGGCGATCCTGTTCGAGATCGTCGGTTCGGGCCTGCTGGCATGGGTGGCGTTCGACGAGGTTCCCCCGGCCACGGCGGTGCCGGCCGCGGCGCTCATCGCCGCCGGTGTCGTGCTGGTCGTGCGGTCGAGCCCCGACGATCCCGCCGTCGCCGGCAGCCCGGCCCTGGAGTGATCCGGTACGCGGGCCCCCGCGGCGGCCGCGGTAGCGTCACCACCCGTGCGAATCGTGTGGATCGTCCTGGCCGTGCTGGTCGTCATCGGCCTCGGAGCCTGGTCGACCACGTTCCACGGCCCGCGGCCGATCCCCACCGGCGAGCGCATCCCGCCGGCGACGGCGCCGGCAGAGCCGACGACCGCGGCGACGCTCGCCCCCCAGGGCGGCTGATCGGCGCCCGCGGTCAGGCCCAGTCGATGGCGGCGAACGCCGCCGCCAGCCGGCCGGCCCGGGCGGGACTGGTCGCCGCCACCCAGGAGATGCGGCCGAGCAGGTGAGCCCGGAAGTCGTCGTGCCCGTCGCGGTCGGCCACGGCCGGGCCCCGGCGGGCGGCGTCGTGGAGCACGGCCCGCAGCCGGTCGTAGTCGTCGCGGGGCACCGCCGGTCGCTCGTTCACCACGAGCCCGAGGACGGTCTGACGCCGGGCGGAGGTCGCCAGCCGGGACTTGCCGTCGTGCAGCCGGAACCCCTCGTCGCGGACGATCCCGGCCACCAGCCGGACGGTGCGGGTCACGGTGGCCGGCGGGAGATCACCCGACAGCACCAGGTCGTCGGCGTAGCGGGTGTAGGTGGCGCCCAGGCGGCGGGCGAGGCCGGTCATCCGCCGATCGAGCCCGTGGGCGACCAGGTTGGCCAGCGCAGGTGAGGTGGGGGCGCCCTGCGCCAGATGGGGGTGGGCGAGGTGGGCGAGCATGCGGCGGCGCCGCTCGATGGCGTCGTCGCCGGCCCCGGGCGGCGCCGGCGGCGCCCGGCGGAGCACCGCCCGCGGTGTGGTGGTGGTGCACAGCGCCGCCAGCGTGTGGGCCACCGGCTCGGGGTAGCCCGCCAGCCTGAACAGCCCGTGGACCCGTCCCGCCCCGACGCAGGCGAAGAACGACTCCAGGTCGAGGTGCAACACGACCGCCCGGCCGGCGTGGGGCCGGGCCGCCGAGAGGGCGGAGCGCCCCGGTCGGAAGCCGTGCGCGGCATCGTGCGGCGGGATGCGGTCGAGGATGTGGCGGAGCACCTGGCGCTGCAGGTCCTTCAGCTCGCGCTTCGGCGCCTCCAGCAGGCGCCCCGAGCCGTCGGCCTTGCGGACCCAGCGGCGATGGTGGTGGCGCAGCCGCTCGTCGGACGCGGTGCGTTCCATCGAGCGGCGATCGGCGAACCAGGCGAGGTGGTCCGGTGTCACGCCCAGCCAGCGGGCGAGTGCGGCGAGGTCGTCGATGACCGGGACGGGCCACCGCCGGTCGCCCATCCGCGTCGGCGCCGCCATCCAGACGCGGGCCCGCAGCGGGTGCTCGTGGTCGTGCGCCGCGGCGCGGAACGGCCCGCAGGCGGCCACGAACGCCGCGAGCTCGCGGGGACGGTCGGCCGGCCGGTCGGGGTAGGCCCGAACGACGATCTCGGCCAGGTCGGTCGGCCACCGGCGCCGGTCGGCGACTGCCCGCTTGGCCCGCCGGCCCATGGCCGCGGGCTGCCACTCCCCGGCGAGGACCGCCCCGGCGATGGCGGCGGCGGCGTCCCGCTCGCGGGCGGCCCGGCTACCGGGCCGGGGGCGCGCCACGGCCGGTCAGCCCGGGTGGACCCAGGCGGGCGCGAGGCGGGGACCGCGACGGCGCCGGACGGTGTGTGGCCGCGCCCCCCGACCGTGCCTGTCGTGCGTGCGCGAGGGTGCATCGGGGTGCACGTGCGCGCATGCGCTGCGTTGCCGGACCACGTACTCGTCCCCGGGGGAACCCCGGAGAGGTCGAGCGGCGCCCGAAGGCGCCGCCGACCGGCTCGGGGGGCGCTGCCACACGGCGGGTGACACTAGTGGGGCCGGCCCACGAGGCGCGTCGCGGTGCGGGCGGCCCGTGCCGGTCGAACCGGCGTCGCTCCGCCCCAGGATGCGCCGGCGACACCGGAGCTGCCCTCCGGGTGGCATCGGAGTAGTGCGTTCGGTATGACCCGGGTAGCATCGGGCCGTGAAGCTCAGTGTGAGCATCCCCGACGAGGATCTCGACTTCATCGACCGGTACGCGTCCCAGCACGGGGTCGAATCCCGCTCGGGGGTCGTGCACCGGGCGGTGGCGCTGCTGCGGGCGACCGAGCTCGGCGACGACTACGCGGCGGCATGGGCGGAGTGGGCGGACGCGGACGCGGAGGTCTGGGAACAGGCAGTCGCCGACGGGCTCGGCTGATGCGTCGGGGCGATGTGGTGTGGGTCGATCTCGATCCGGCGCGCGGCTCGGAGGCGAGCAGGCGCCGCCCCGCCGTCGTCGTGAGCAACGACGGTGCGAACGGGACGGCCGAGCGACAGGGGCGCGGTGTGGTGACCGTGGTCCCCGTCACGTCGAACACGGACAAGGTCTTCCCGTTCCAGGTGCTGCTCCCGGCCCGGCGCTGCGGTCTCAGCCGCACCTCCAAGGCGCAGGCCGAACAGATCCGGTCTGTCTCCGTCGAGCGGATCGGCACGGTGGCGGGCCGCGTGCCGCCGGACCTCGTCGAAGCGCTGGACGCCGCGATCCGCGTCCACCTCGCGCTCTGACCGCAGGCTGCGGGTCGGCACCGGCCGCCGCGTGACCGCCACCGGGCGGGAGCCCGGCCTGACCGCCGTCCAGCCACATGCCGACCTCGTCACCGGGCTCGATGCCGAGGTGGCGCGGAGCTCCTTGGGGAGCACGACTCGGCCCTCGGGACCGACCTTCGAGGTCACACCGGCGAGCATGACCTTCCGGGCGGGTGGCCCGGCACGGAGAGGAGTGGAGCTGGGGGGAATCGAACCCCCGTCCGCCGAGCGGTTGCCGACCGCGCTACGACCGTTCCCGAGATCTACGGCTCTACGGCTGCCGCACCGCCGGGTCGGTGGGCCTCGCGAGGAGGCCGCCGCCGGGTCTGTTCCCCGATGTCAGCGGTCTTTCACGCCGTCAGCGGTCTTTCCCGCCGTCAACCACTGCTTCTGTTGCCGGGCTGCAGTGATCAGGCCCCGCGTGCCCTCACGGGTCGCTGGTGCTCTCGTGACGCCTGAAGATCAGGCGGCGAGGGCGTACTGCTCGTTGGCAGTTGTTGTTGTGCCCCGTTTAAGGAGTCTGAGCAACTCCGGTCGCACGATTCGACTTCCGGTCCCGACGTCGAAACCGATCAGCCCCTTGTCAAGTAGCGGATCCACTCTACCGTCCCCACCTGCGCCCTCCGCCCGCCCGACGGCTTGCCGCCGCCACCAGGCACTGATTCGCCCCGCCGCCGCACCGACTGTCACGCTGGCGGCCATGGTCGACGCCCGGTCCTGGGGTGCTCGCGACGCCGACGTCGTGTGGCACGGGTTCACGCAGATGGCCAGCTACCTCGACAACGAGCCGCTCGTCATCGAGTCGGCCGAGGGCCGCGAGCTGATCGACGTCGACGGGCGGCGCTACCTCGACGCCATCTCGTCGCTGTGGGTCACCACGCTCGGCCACCGGGTGCCCGAGCTCGACCAGGCGTTGCGCGACCAGATCGACCGGGTGGCGCACTCGACCATGCTCGGCAACGGCAACCGGGTCGTGATCGAGCTGGCCGAGGCGCTGGCCGCGGTCATCCCGGTCGACCGCCCGCACTTCCTGTTCGCGTCCGACGGTGCGTCGGCGGTCGAGCAGGCCCTCAAGATGGCCATGCAGTACTGGGCCAACCTCGGTGTCGAGGGCCGCACCGGCTACCTGGCCCTCGACCACGCCTACCACGGCGACACCGTGGGCTCGCTGTCGCTGGGCGCCGGCGGGTTCGGCACCGGCCTGTTCGACCCGCTGCGCTTCGGCGGCGGTACCGCGGGGCGCAGCGCCGTGGTCCGGGCGCCGGGCTACGACGAGCCGAAGGCCCTGGAGGCCGCGGCCGACCTGGTCGACGAGCACGGCCCCCGGCTGGCCGCGGCGGTGATCGAGCCGCTCGTGCAGGGGGCGGCGGGCATGCTGGTGGCCGACCCGGCCGCCTACGCCCCGCTGGTCGAGGCCTGCCGCCGCCACGAGGTGCTGCTGGTGTGCGACGAGGTCGCCACGGGCTTCGGGCGCACCGGCACGCTCTTCGCCAGCGAGCAGTGCGGCCTCCGCCCCGACCTGATGGCGCTGGGCAAGGGCCTGACCGGCGGCTACCTGCCGATGTCGGCCACGGCCGCCAGCGACCGCGTCTACCAGGCCTTCCTCGGGCCCGACCTGTCGGAGCGGACCTTCTACCACGGGCACTCCTTCGGCGGGAACGCCCTCGCCGCGGCCGTCGCCCTGCGCCACCTGCAGCTCGTCGACGAGTGGGACGTGCTGGCCAACGTCCGGGTCCGGGCGGCGACGCTGCGCCGGCTGGCGAGCGAGCGGCTGGCCCCCCTGGCGGCGGTTACCGGCGTCCGCCTCTGCGGCCTGATGGGGGGCATCGAGCTGGCCCCGCCGGAGGATGGCCTGCGCTGGGGACGCCGGGTGTGCGCCGCCGCCGTCCGCCGGGGGGTGTTCCTGCGCCCGCTCGGCGACGTGGTGGTGGTCATGCCACCGCTGACCGTCACCGACGGCGAGGTCGAGCGCATCGTCGACACGCTGGCCGCCGCGATCGCCGAGGTCGCAGCGGCGTGATCGCCGGCTGGGACGGGCGCGTCGACGCCGAGCTGGCCGGGATCCGGGCGGCGGGCCGCTGGCGGGTCGCCCGCGAGCTGGCCACCACCGGGCCGGTCACCGGCGTGGTCGACGGGCGGGACGTCGTCGTCTTCGCCTCCAACGACTACCTGGGCCTGACCCACCACCCGGCGGTGGCGGCCGCGGCCCACGCGGCGATCGACCGCTGGGGGACCGGGTCGGGCGCGTCGCGGCTGGTCGTCGGCTCCCGTCCGCTGCACCGCGAGCTGGAAGACGAGCTGGCCGGCTGGAAGTCGACCGAGGCCGCGCTGCTGTTCCCCACCGGCTTCGCCGCCAACCTCGGCCTGCTGGCCACGCTCGGCGGGGCGGGTGTCACGATCCTGTCCGACGAGCTGAACCACGCCTCGATCGTGGACGGCGCCCGCCTGGCCCGGGCCGAGGTCGAGATCTACCGGCACCGCGACCTCGACCACCTGGCGAAGCTGCTGGTCGAGGTGACCGCGGCCGAGCGGGGGCCGGCCCTCGTCGTCTCCGACAGTGCCTTCTCGATGGACGGCGACGTGGCCGACGTCGACGGCCTGGTCGAGCGGTGCGCACCCCACGGCGCGCTCCTGGTGCTCGACGAGGCTCACGCCGTGCTCGGCCCGGCGGTCGACACCGGCGCGGCCGCCGCCGCCGGCGTGACCGTGCTGCGCATGGGCACGCTGTCCAAGGCGCTGGGCTCGCTCGGTGGCTACGTGGCAGGGCCGGGGCGCTACGTCGACCTGCTCCGCAACCGGGCCCGGCCCTTCATCTTCACGACGGCCACGAGCCCGGCCGACGCCGCCGCCGGCCTCGCCGCGCTGGGTGTCGTGCGCTCGCCGGCGGGCGCTGCGCTGCTCGCCCGCCTGCGGCGCCATGTCGACCGGCTGCGGACCGGTCACCCGACGCCGATCATCCCCGTGGTCCTGGGTGACGAGGCGGCGGCGCTGGGGGCCGCCGACCGCCTGCTGGCCGGCGGGCTGCTCGTGCCCGCCATCCGGCCGCCCACCGTGCCGCCGGGGACCTCCCGCCTGCGCGTCGCCCTGTCGGCTGCCCACACCGACGACCAGGTCGACCGGCTGGCGGCCGCGCTGGCCGGCCTCGGGACGACGGCCGGGTGAGCGGTGACGCCCCGCCCTGAGCGGCTGGTGCTGGTGGTCGGCACCGGCACCGAGGTCGGCAAGACCTGGGTGGCGTGCCGGGTCGCGCGGGCGCTGCAGCGGCGGGGCCTGATCGTGGCGGCCCGCAAGCCCGCCCAGTCGTTCGCCCCGGGCGACGATCCCGGCGAGACCGACGCCGCGCTGCTGGCCGCCGCCACCGGCGACCGCCCGGCGGTGGTGTGCCCCCGGCATCGCTGGTACCCCCTGGCGATGGCCCCGCCGATGGCCGCCGAGGCGTTGGGCCGTCCGCCGTTCACCGTCGCCGACCTGGCGGGCGAGCTGGTCTGGCCGCCGGGGGTGGGCGTGGGCCTGGTCGAGGCCGTCGGGGGCGTGCGTTCGCCGCTGGCCAGCGACGGCGACGCCGTTGCCCTGGCCGGGGCGCTGCGCCCCGAGCGGGTGGTGCTGGTGGCCGACGCCGGGCTGGGGACGATCAACGGCGTCCGCCTGTCCGCCGCCGCCCTCGCGCCGTGGCCGCTGACGGTGGTGCTCAACCGCTACGACGCCCGCGACGACCTCCATGCTCGCAACCGGCAGTGGCTGGCCGCGCGGGACGGCTTCCGCGTCGTCGTCGACGCCGACGACCTGGTGTCGCCCATCGTCGGCTGGCCGGCCTGAGCGGCGCCGGCCGGGGACGCCCCTCCCCGAGCCGGGTCGGGGTGGTGGCGGAACCGGGTCGGGAGTGTCGCGGCCGGCGCGCGGTTGCCGACCCGGTTCGGGGGTGGCGGAACCGGGTCGGCGCCGTGGTCGGCGCGCACGGTCGCCTTCCCGGTCAGTCGCCCCGCCGGGCCTTGGCGATGGCCCGGGCGGCCTCCCGCTCGGCGTCGCGCGTCGCCAGCACCTGCCGCTTGTCGTAGGTCCTGCGGCCCCGGGCGAGCGCCAGCTCGACCTTGGCCCGGCCGTCCTTCCAGTACAGCGAGAGCGGGATGAGCGAGAGGTGCTGCTCGTCGACCACGTGCCGCAGCCGCTCGATCTCGCCCTTGTGGAGCAGCAGCTTGCGCCGGCGGTCGGGCTCGTGCGCCCAGTGGAGGCTGGCGTGGTCGTAGGCGCCGACGTGCATCGCCACCAGCCACGCCTCGCCTCCCTCGATGCGGCCGTAGGCGTCGCCGAGCTGCACGTGGGCCTCCCGCAGCGACTTCACCTCGCTGCCGCGCAGCACCAGCCCCGCCTCGACGGTCTCCAGGACCTCGTAGTTGCGGCGGGCCTTGCGGTTGGAGGCGATGAGCTTGGTGGACGGGCGGGTCTCGGTGCGGGCCATGACGGGTCACGTGGGGGGGAAAGGGCAGGCTAGCGCCGTCGCCCCGCCACCGGGCCGTGGAAGGCGGACTACGAGCCCCGACCGGCGATGCAGCACGGTGACCGGTAGCACGGTGACCGGCAGCACGGTGACCGACAGCACGGTGACCGACAGCACGGTGACCGACAGCACGGTGACCGGCAGCGAGGTGACCCTGCTCGTGCAGGTCGTTCGCGGCCGAGGCCGCGTGATCGGCGTGGAGTTGTCGA
>DASSGC010000343.1:0-3701 GCA_035693765.1 Acidimicrobiales bacterium | reverse complement strand
CGCGGGCGACCCGGAACTTGCGCTCGATCTCGGACACGGTCCCACCCCACCAGGGCGGCGGCCGCCGCGCAACACCGTGCCGGCCGGTGACTACGTGACCCGGCTGGCCCAGGCATGACCCGCACGCTGACCCGGCTGGTGCGCCTGTACCCGCGGGCCTGGCGCGAGCGCTACGGGCACGGGCTCGCCGCGCTGCTGGACGACATCCCGGCCACGCCGGCCGCCGTGATCGACCTGCTGCGGGGCGCGGCGGTGGCGCACGTGCGCCAGCGGCCCCGGGCGGCCACGTGGCTGCTGGCCGCCGTGATCACGGTGGCCGCGGAGGTGGCGTCGGTGCAGGCAGGCGTCACCGCCAACGTGCTGTGGGCACCGACCGACCCCCGCCGCGCCGTGTTCCTCGCCCTGACCCTGGCCCCTACCCTGGTCACCCTGTGGCTGACCTCGCCCCGCAGCCCTCGCCCGGCGCTCCGCCGGGCCGCGTGACCCGGCCGCCCCTGGCCCGGGCGCCGATCGCCGCCTACGCCGGCCTGTTCGCCACCGGCCTGGTCGCCGGCCTGGTCGAGCTGGCCGGCGACCGCGACACCACCAGCACGGGCGCAAGCGTCGCCGTCGCCAACGCCGTCCACGTCGTGATCGCCGGCATCGCCGCCGCGGCGCTCGCCCGGGCGTGGCGGCGCGACGCGGCCGGCCTGCGGCGCTGGCTGCGGACGCCCGTGACCCGGCTCGGCTGGCGGCGCAGCCTCGACGCCCTGGCCGGTCTGCCCATCGGGCTGGCCCAGGTGGGGCTGCTCGCCGGGGGGCGACGCGACCGGGTCGCCCGCATCGAGGCCTGGCGCGCCGCCCGACTCGGAGCCCCGGCACGCGACCGGGGACGCGCCCCGGCACACCTGGCGCGCCGGGTGGTGGGCGGGCTGCCCGCGGCCGCGGTCGGGACGCTCGCCGCCGTCCTCACCGTCCAGGCTCCGCTGCGGGCGGGCGAGCAGGTGTTCGCGGCCCTCGACCCCGACTTCACCCGCGACGCCTGGGGCGGCCCGGGCTACCTCGGTGCCTCACTGGCCCACTGGATGGACGGCCTGCTGCTGTTCGCCGCGGCCTCGGTGGTGATCGGGCTGGTCGCCCGGCGTCACGGCCCGGCCTGAGGGCGGACCAGCGACCGGACCAGCGCGGCCTGGCCCCCGAACAGCAGCGCCGGCCCCACCCAGGCCCACGCCATCAACCCGTGGCCCGCCCAGTCGCCCCGGGTCACCAGCGAGGCGGTGCCCGCCACGACCGCCACGGTCGCCAACGCCGCCGCGATCAACCGCGAGAGGTGCACCGCACGCTCCACCGCCCGGCGCTCGCCGGCAGCCACGCCCGCGGCCAACCCCGACTCGTACCAGCCGACCGCCACGAGCAGCGGCCACACCAGCGGCACCGCGAACAGCGCCGCCACCAGCAGCAGCGGTCCGAGCAAGGCGTCGGGAAGCGCGCCCGCGGCGCGACGCAACCACGGGTTGAGGGCGAACGCCATCAGCACCGGCGCCCAGCCCACCCCCACGACGCAGGCGTGCACCGCCAGCCAGCGGGCGGGGCCGCGCCGGCGCCCGCCCGTCCTCGCCCCGTGCGCCCCGTGCGCCCCGCCGACCGCCAACATCGCCACCCACCATGCCACGGCGCCACCCGCCGTCCACGTCGGGTTTCCCTGGCGTCACCGCGGGAAGGTGCCGCCATGCCGGTCCGGCATGGCCGGCATGCCCGGCCTGCGCTGGTCACTCGCCCCACCGGTCCCTACCGTCGGGGGCCATGGACCTCGGCCTCTTCGGCATCAACATGAACGTGCTCGCCGCCCGGCCGGCGGCCGCACTCGACGTCGCCCGCGCCGCCGAGGCCGCCGGCTGGGACAGCGTGTGGACCGGCGAGCACTACGTCCTGCCCGACCCGCGGGCGGCGGGCTCGCCCGCCCCGCCCGAGACGCCGATGCTCGACCCGTTCGTGGCGCTGGCCGCCATCGCCGCGTGCACCAGCACCCTGCGCGTGGCCACCGGCGTGACCGTGGTCCCCGTCCACCACCCGATCAAGTTGGCCAAGCAGGTGGCGTCGCTCGACCGGCTGAGCGGCGGCCGGTTCCTGTTCGGCGTCGGGGCCGGCTACCTGGCCGCCGAGTTCGCCGCCCTGGACGTGCCCCTGGCGGGCCGGGGCGCCCGGATGGACGACCACCTGGCCGCCATGCGTGCGCTCTGGACCCAGGCGCCCGCGGCCCACGACGGCACCCACTCCCGGTTCTCCGCGGTGCGGGCCGAGCCCCGCCCCGTGCAGCAGCCGGGGCCGCCGCTGCACGTCGGCGGCTACGCGGCCCGGTCGTACGAGCGGGCGGTCACGCAGGGGCAGGGCTGGTACGGCTTCGCGCTCGGGCCGGAGGCGACGGAGGCCTGCGTCGCCGCGCTCCGCCGGGCGCTCGACGAGCACGACCGCCCCGACGACCTCGGACCGCTCCAGATCTCGGTCACACCCGATCCCCGGCTCGATCTCGACGACGCCACCCTGGCGGCCTACGCGGCCCTGGGGGTCACCCGCCTGATCCCGCTCGGCCCGTGGCGGGGGCGGGAGGAGCCGGATGCGATCATCCGCTTCGTCGACGACCTGGCCGCCCGCGTCGCCCGGCACCCCGACCTCGCCGCCGCGACGGGCCCACGTCCGTGAGAGGAACAACTAGTGCCGTGTCAGGCAACGCTTGCCCTGTCTTCGAACGGCACCTTGGGGCGAGGCGCACATCGCGTTGGCCGCGCGTTACCTGTGTGCAGACGCCGGTCAAGGCCCTCTGTGCGCGGACGGCTCCGGGCCGCAGGCGTTGGTCAAGGTGGAGCGCCCGCAGCGAAGCGAGGACGTACGACCTTGACGAACCCGAGGGCCGGTGCAGGCTGGTTGTGGGCCGGTTGGCGGCGGCGTGGGGGCGCCCTGCGTTACCTGGGTGCTCGACGACGCTCGAGTCGTCGGCGACAACAATCGTGATCGGGTGTCCCCCGTGTGGTGGGAGCGCGGTCGCGTCGGTGTTCTGAGGCCGTCCGGCACGAGTGCCGGCGGGCATGCGCGTTTCAGGAGCAGACCGCGGGTGACCCTGATGTTGGAGTGGACGTTCCCAACCGTCGCTGCCAGCCGGTTGGTTCAGTCCGGGATGGCGTAGACCTGATCGGGGTCGATGTCGCGCAGGATGTGGTAGCAGCGACGCGTCAGCTTTCGAGCGACCGAGATCGCCGCGATCTTGCCGCCGTGCCGCTGCTTGACCTGCGCGTAGTAGTCGTGGTCGGGGCTGCGGTGATGCGACGAGTTCTTGGCCGCTTCGTAGAGCGCCCACCGCAGGGTCTCGGGTCCTTGCCGGGACAGGTAGCCGCCGGCGCGACGCCGATCCGACGCGTCGACGCTCACGTCCAGGCCGGTGTGGCGCACCGCCTGGTCCGAGCGGGAGAACCGGCGACAGTTGCCCAACTCGGACCACACCGCCACGGCGATGAGACCGCCGATGCCGTACTGGGCCTCGACCAGCGCCTTGCACGCCGGCTGCCGGATCCCGAACCGTGTCAGGGCCTTCTTGAGGGGTTGGGCCTCGGTGTCGGTGAGGTCGATCATCCGATACCCGACCCGGATCCGCTGCCGCGCCGCGGGCGACAGCTGCACGTGGGGATCGGCCACCATGCTCCGCGTCTTGTCGCTGCGGATGGCGCCCT
>DASSGC010000342.1:0-6369 GCA_035693765.1 Acidimicrobiales bacterium | reverse complement strand
CGAACGCCACGACCTCCGGGTCGCCCTCGCCGAGCACGAACCCACCCGACGGCTGCGAAAGTTCGAGCGCGTCGCCGGCTACGACGTTGTCGATGAGCCAGTTGGACACCAACCCGCCCGGCACCCGCTTCACCGTGATCTGCAACTCGGGATCCACCGCCGGCGACGACGACATCGAGTAGCTGCGATGGTGCACCTCGCCGTCGATCGTGACCCGCACGGTCACGAACTTGCCGGCCTCGTAGCGGAACAGCGGCGCCGCGATCTCGGGCACATCGAAGACGAACGACACCGCCTCCGCGGTCTCGGCCACGACCCGTACCACCCGCAGCGGGTGGAAGGAGCGACGGTTCGAGACCGAGGGCACCGTGGCGTCAGCGGACGCCCTCGTCGTCATCGCCACCGGCGATCGATCCCCGCGCGGGCAGTTCGATTCGATGCTGCACGTCGGCGCACGCTGGCCTGTCCCCCGGGCAGTTAATCAGTCGATGAGCAGAACTCATCAAGTGATTAACATTTGATGGCGGTGTTCGTCAACTGCCGATCCCACGAACGCCGGCGCGAGACTCGAAGCGGCACGACCACACACCCGGTTGGAGCGGAGGACGACGAGATGGCGGTCCGGCGAGGGAAGGCTGACGACCCGACGACCCGCAACGAGATCCTCGACGCCGCCGCGGCGATCATGGTCGACGAGGGCTACGCCGCCGTCACCAGCCGCCGGGTCGCTACAGCCGCCGGCGTCAACAGCGCGCTCGTCTACTACTACTTCGAGTCGATGGACGGCCTGTTCGTCGCGCTGTTCCGACGGGGCGCCGACCGCAGCTTCGACCGTTTGGACGAGGTCCTCGCCTCACCGCAGCCGCTCTGGCAGTTCTGGGACTTCGTGCACGACCCGTCGAACTCGGCGCGCACGATGGAGTTCATCGCCGTGGCCAACCACCGCAAGGCGATCCAGGCCGAGATCGCCGACTACTCCCGCCGCTTCCGCAAGCGGGAGCTCGAGCTCCTCGCCACCGTGCTCGAAGGTTACGGCCTCGACCCCGAGCGCTGGCCGGCCGCGTCGATCGTCCTGTCGCTGTCGGGGATCTCCCGGTTCATGCTCATCGAGCAGGCCTTCGGCGTCGACGTCGGCCACGCCGAAACCATCGCCGTCATCGAACGCGAGATCCGAGCCCTCGAAGGCGAGCGTCAGCCCTGACGGGCCGAACCAGCGACAGTCACCGAACAGCCCAAGCTGACGCCGCTGCGCCCGTTGACCTTCGGGCTGCCTGCCCGAGGGTCATCCAGCCCCCGACGTCAGCACGTCGCGTCGGTCCAGGTCAGCGACCCGACCTACCGGCCCCGAAGAGCGCAAGGGCGACGGCGGGTCGGAACATCAGCGGCCTCTCGTGGGCTCAGGCGCCGATGACGCCGAAGTGGACGTAGGTGAAGCGACGGTGGGCGATGCGCCACCCGTTCGACGTGCGCACCAGCTCGTCGTCGTAGAAGCCGCGCGGGTTCAGGCCGGTCTGCCCGTCGGCGGCCATGAGGATGGCGTCGACGTAGCTGCGGGCCGTCGCCGTGTCACCCTCCACCGCGATCGCCAGGTTGGAGAGCCGGTGCATGGTGTGGCCCATGTCGACGTGGCTCGTCGTCATGAAGTCGGTGATCTCCTCGACGCTGCGCCACGGGTCGAGGCCCTCATACTCGGCGAGGACGTCCTCGGTGAAGCAGGTCCGGAACAGCGCCCAGTTCCTGCGGTCGATGCCCGTCGCGTAGCGGAGGAGCACGTTCGCGATGTCGTGCTCGTCGGCTCGTTCGTCGTCGCCCATGTGATCGCTCCTCAACCGTTCGGCCGCACGACGATGCGCGGCGGACCCTCGGAGCGGCGGGCCCGCTCGAGCGCGTCGGGGACGCCGTCGAGGCCGATGACCTCGCCGATGGTCGGCGTCGGGTCGAGGCGCCCCTCGACGACGGCGTCGAGGGTGCCGTACCAGTCCTCGGGTTGCGGACCACCGCCGAACTGGATGGTCACGCCCTGGCGGGACGCCGTGGTGATGTCCAACTGGTCGCCGGAGTACCAGCCGCCGGCGACGTAGAGGCGCGTGCCCATCGGTGCGCCCTCGACGAGCTGCTGGACGAGGCCGTGGGCGCCGACGCACTCGTAGATCACGGGGGCCCTGAGGAGCCCGTGGTCGACGAGCGCTTGCTCCCACACCTCGTACAGGCTCCGCTCGGCGGGGTCGGCGACGATGTGCGCCCCGAACCGCTGCGCCAGCGCCCGTCGCTCCGGGTTGAAGTCCATGACCACGATCGGCTCGACCCCTCGGCTGGCGAGGGCAGCGACGGCGGAGAGGCCGATCGCGCCGGCACCGACGACGATGGCCACCTCACCGGGCTGGATGTTGCTGCTCCGCACGTAGAACTCCCCGACGGCGAAGGCGTCGACGACGGCGACGGCGTCGCTCGAGGCATCACCGGGCGCCGCCTTCGCCATCATCTCGGGCACCACCACGAGCTCGCCGAAGCTGCCCTGAGCTTCGGGGTGCTGGCCGATGATCCGCACGGCGTTGAAGTCGACCTCGCCGTTCGCGCCGGCGAAGCGGACCGGCATCGACGTGACCCTCGTACCGATCGGGAACTGGTCACCGCAGCCGGGGCCGTGCCCGATCACCTCCCCGACGAACTCGTGGCCCATAACGATGTCGCAGTTGGCGTCGTAGAGCGACCGCCCGGTCGGGTCGTCGATCGCCATCTCGGGGTGGTCCATGAAGTGGACGTCCGAGGCGCAGATCGCCGTGCTCAGCGTCCGGAGGAGGAGCTCCCCCGGACCCGGCACCGGGTCCGGCGTCTCCCGGACCTCGAGCCGGCCTTGTCGTAGGACAACTGCTCGCATCGTCATGCCCCCGTTCAGCAGGGTTCCGGCGCGCCGAGCGGCGAGCCGCAGAGGATCGCCGAGAAGTTGATCTCCGAGGTCTGCACGAAGTTGCCCTCGAGCCCGTCCGGTGCAGGAGCATCGGGGTCCCAGCGGTAGCTGGCCCAGAAGTCGAGCCCGGAGCGGGTGATGAGCCCCTCGTGGTCGAGAGCCGGCGTCCAGTCCTCGCCGCCGAACATGTCGAGCATCGGCACGTCGACGGCCTGGTCGAGCGCCTCGGTGATCGCCGCGCTTGTGAAGTCGGTCGTGCCGGAGTCGCGGAGGATGCGCAGTAGCGCGTAGAGACCGATCCACGAGCGCATCGGGCTGGCCTTGAGGTTGGCCGGCTGCAGGGCCTCCTCGCCCGAGGCGGCGAGGTCGGCGCGCAGGGCGGCGTACACCGGCACGTCGGCGGTGGCGGGCGGGTAGGAGCCGGCGAAGACCATCCGATCGGCGAAGTCACCGAGCTTGGCGATCTGGGCATGGGTGAACGAACCGAGGCTGGCGCCCATGAGCACCTGCGTGTCGAGCTGCTGGCCGGCGCGCACGACCTGGATCGCCTCGTTCTCGCCGAGCGCCAGCACGACGCCGTCGACCTCGGCGTCCTCGGCGGCGAGGATGTATTGCGAGTAGTCGGTCGTGCCGGTCGAGACGGGCGCGTCGAGCGTGAAGGTGGCGTCGCCTTCGTAGATGCCGGCGAGGAAGCCGTTGAGCGCCGAGGCCGAGGCGAAGTCGACCCGGACGCTGCCGAGCGCAGTGGCGCCGGCGTCGATGAGCGCCTGGGGGAGGACGAACGCGACGCCCGTGCCGCCGGCGTCGAGCGTGTACATGTTCGGCGCAGCCCAGTCGTTCGGCGAGATCAACGCACCGACCCGTGGGATGCCCGCCTCCGACATCGCCGTGTTGACCTCGGCCTGACCCTGGGTGCCCTGGTCGTTGACGGTCACCACGACGCCGGCGTCGACGATCTCCCGGACGCACTCCACGGACTGGTCCGGGTTGGCACCGTCGTCGCAGGTGTGCACCTCGAGGCAGGTCCCGTTGGCGCCTCCCCGCCGGTTGAAGGCCTCCGCCGCGGCGTCGAGGGCGAGCGCCTGGTCGCCGAGCGAGATCACCGGCGACTCGAAGACCGTCATCAGGCCGATCTTCAACGGCGGCAGCGCAGCATCGCAAGGACCGTCGTCCCACAGGCCGATCGCGTCGTAGTCGATGGCGGCCTCCTCGGCTGCGCCATCGCTGCCGCCCGCGCCCTCCGGCTCGTCGTCCTCGGTGCAGGCGACGGCCAGCAACGCCAGCGGCACGCCGACCGCCAACACCCGGATCCAGTTCCTCGACATGGCTTCCCCCTCCTCTAGATGTCCGGCGCGACGCCGGTGAGCTCCTCGGACACCTTCCACAACCGCCGTGCCGCCTCCGCGTCGCGCGCCTTGGCCGACGGCTCGACGAGACCGGGCCGGCCCCACCGCTGCACGATGTGCGGCCCGTAGCAGCGCCCGGGCTCGACGCCGTCGGCCGAGGCGGCGTGCACGATGGGCATCGCACCCTGCGCGGCCGTGCTGAAGACGCACGCGATCACCGCATCCGCTGCCTTGGCGACCACGCGGAACCGGGGCCCGGCGCCGTTCTCCCAGAAGGACGACGCCGCGACCCCCGGGTGGGCCGCGACGGCGATGACCTCGGACGCGCCCGGCCGATCCGACGACGACAGCCGCCGGTGCAGCTCCGCGGTGTGCAGCAGGTTGGCGAGCTTCGACCGGCGGTACGCCGCGACCGGCTTGAACCGCCGCTCCCCCATCAGGTCGTCCCAGTCCATCTCGGCGGGGAGGTGGGCGAGCGAGGACACGTTCACCACCCGGCCGCCGGCGGCGAGCACCGCCGGGAGCAGCCGCGCCGTCCAGGCGAAGTGCCCGAGGTGGTTCACCCCGAAGGTGGTCTCGAAGCCGTCGACCGTCTCCGTGCGCGATCGCGTGATCAGCCCGGCGTTGTTGACCACGATGTGGATGGCCTCGAAGCGGTCCCGGGCCTCGGCGGCGGCCTCGGCGACCTGCGCCAGGCTGCCGAGATCGAGACGGAGCAGCTCGACGTCGGCGCCCGGGTGGCGGCGCACGATCTCGGCCCGCGCCGCCGCGGCCCGCTCGTCGTTGCGACACGCCAGCACGGTCGTCGCCCCGGCGGCGGCCAGTGCCGACGCAGTCTCGAGGCCGATCCCGCTGTTGGCGCCAGTGACGATCGCGACGCCCTGCACTCAGGCGGCGCCGAAGCGGTCGACGGTGTGGGCGTTGACGCCGTCGGGGTCGAGTTGGCGCGCCACGAGGTACCCCGGGCCCATCCAACCGCGGTGCTGGTACTTGCCGAAGGAGATCCGGGTGCCGGGAGCGCCCGAGGCGGCCGGGAACATCTTCACCCGCTCCAGGGCGTCGCGCACCCCGGCCGGGGAGAGCGGCCGGGCGTCGGCGAAGGCCTGGAGGAGCGCGACGGCGAGGTCGCGGTTGACGACCGGCACGCACCACTCGGGGCGACGCCCGAACTTCTCGTCGTAGCGGTCGAGGAACTCCTGCCCCACCTGGTTCTCGGCGTCGTACTGGTCGATCCCGGTCCAGCCGACCATCGCGTTCCACACGATCTCGTTCAGCCACGCGTTCTGGAAGGCGGTGCCCATGAAGCGGGGCGGGTCCCAGTCGAGGGCCTGCATGGCGAAGCCCACGAGCACCACGCCGAAGCCGAACCCGCAGTGCACGACCGAGTCGACGCCGGCGGCGTGGAGCCGCTGCACCTGCTCGGTGACGTCCTTGGCGGTCTGCGGGATCTGCTCCTCGGCCACGATCCGGATGCCCTTGTCACGGCAGGCCCGTCGGAACTGCTTGATGTAGCTCTCGCCGATGAGCGACTGCTCGACGAGCACGCCGACGTTGTCGATGCCCCGCTTGGCGATCTGGTCGGCCCAGAAGATCGGCTCGTCGCTCATCGATCCCATCGAGAGCGAGAACGTCCACGGCCCCAGCCACTCCTCCGAACCGGTGACGCTGATCGCCGGCACCTTGAAGCGCTCCTCGATCGCCTCCCGGGTGGGGTCGGCGTTGTCGGTGATCGACGGACCGAAGATCAGCAGGCAGCCCTCGTCGACGAGCTCGCCGTACGCGTCGATGACCGCCTTCACCGAACCCTTCGGCAGGCCCTCGACCTCGCGGTAGATGATCTCGACCGGCCGGTCGATGACCCCCTGCTCGAAGCCCTCCTGGAACACCAGGTCGAAGGGGTCGGTCAGGTCGGCGCGGTTGGCTTCCGGGAAGCCCTCCGGCAACCGGAAGTCCATGAGGTAGCCCATCTTGATGGGCTCGGCGTCGCTCTCGTAGGCCATGTCGGACGATCCCCTTCGACCTTGTCATTTAAGATGGTGTTGACTATCTTCGCAATGCGGACGGGGAAATGCGGCATTCGAAGTGCATCGGCTGAGCCTGGTCAGTCGAAGGCGT
>DASSGC010000341.1:0-5901 GCA_035693765.1 Acidimicrobiales bacterium | reverse complement strand
CCCCTCCGATGGCAACGCCGGCGCCCCACAATCCCCGATGGGCCCACTCACGCCGCACACCCACCGCAATGACCCCACAACCGACAGCCGCTCAGGAGTCAGCATGACCCTCAACCGGCGCAACCCGGTGTCGAACGCACCCCGTTCGACACCAGCCACCTAGCCCTCACCTAGCCCCCCGTCGCCAGATCGTCAAGAGTGGATGGCGATCTCTCGGGGTCGGACGCAGGAGGCCGGGATGCCGCATGACGAGCCGTGGTCAACGGACGGCTGGAACGTCGTCGTGACGGTCCGCGACGAGGGGTACACGCGTACCCGCTCCGTCCTCCAGCGCGTCGCGCCCGTCATCGACACGAACTTGTACAACGTGCTGCTCATGCGCATTGATGACATCTCCGCCTTCCTGTCGTCGGTCGACCGCCTGCTCGCCGACGATCCCAGGCTGGCCCGTGACGTGTCTCGCATCCTCCCACTGACCCACACCTTCGAGGTGCAAGACATCGCCCAACTCGAGCGCCAGTTCGGGGACGCCGCGGCGGAATGGCTCGATCGTCTCGCCGGGCGCTCGTTTCACGTCCGCCTCCACGCGCGCGGGTGGGGCAAGGAGATCTCGCGGCTCGCCGAGGAGCGAACGCTGGACAGCGTGCTGCTGAACGCGCTCGACGCGAGGGGCACGCCCGGAACGCTCGAGTTCGACGACCCTGACCTCGTCATCGACGTCGAAGTCGTCGGCCAGCGCGCCGGCATGGCGCTGTGGACTCGGGACGATCTCGAACGACACCCCTTCCTCCGAGTGGATTGAGCGCGCCAGGAGCGGAGCGGATGCTGCGCCTCCGTGGAGTCGTTCGGCCCTGGTCAAACCTCGACGGCGGAACGAGGATGGATCCAGAGGCGAGAGGAGCTGACATGTCTCCGACTTCCCTCAAGCACGTCAAGGAGCAGGGCATCCTTCTCGAGGGCGTCGTGGAGGAGGCCAAGCCCGGCCTCAACTTCACCGTCAGGCTCGACAACGGTCACCTCGTCCACGCGTACGTCAGCGGCAAGATGCGACGCCACCGCATCCGCATCCTCCCAGGCGATCGCGTGCAGGTAGAGCTTTCGCCGTACGACCTACGACGTGGCCGCATCACGTATCGCTTCGGATAGCGCGTGTCCTCACCTCTCCAGAGACGTATCGCGAACGTTCCGGTTCAGCCCTACAGCGACGCCGATGGGGCGCGGGGATGAGCCCGAGCGACGACCCGGGCAGCTTCGCCGATCTGGGCCTGCGGCCCGAGCTTGTCGCTGCTCTCACGGCTCTCGGCTATGAGGAGCCGACGCCTATTCAGCGGGAGGCAATTCCGCCGCTCCTCGACGGCCGCGACCTGCTCGGCCAAGCGGCGACGGGGACCGGGAAGACGGCGGCGTTCGCGCTGCCGTTGCTCCAGCGGCTGCCCGGCGGCCGCCCAGACAGCGCCCCCATCGCGGTGGTCCTCGTGCCCACTCGCGAGCTCGCGGTACAGGTGTCCGAGGCGATCCACAGGTATGGACGCGACCTCGGCGTGCGCGTCCTGCCGATCTACGGAGGCCAGCCGATCGGGCGCCAGCTCCGGGCGTTCGAGCGCGGCGTCGACGTCGTGGTGGCGACCCCGGGCCGCGCCCTCGACCACCTCGGCCGTGGAACGCTCCGCCTTGACGCGGTGGAGGTGGTCGTCCTCGACGAGGCCGACGAGATGCTCGACATGGGTTTCGCCGACGACATCGAGACGATCCTCGACGCGACCCCACCCGATCGGCAGACCGTGTTGTTCTCCGCGACGATGCCCTCGCGCGTCGACGGGATCGCCCGCCGGCACCTCCGTAATCCGGTCCGCATGTTGATGGGGCGCGAGACAGGCGCGGCGGGCGAGGCGCCGCTCGTACGCCAGCAGGCCTACATCGTGCCCCGTGCCTACAAGCCGGCTGCGCTCGGACGGGTGCTCGACGTCGAGGCCCCGACCGCGGCAATCGTTTTCTGCCGCACCCGCGACGAGGTCGACCGGCTCACCGAGACCCTCAACGGCCGCGGCTACCGAGCGGAGGCGCTGCACGGAGGGATGAACCAGCAGCAGCGCGACCGCGTCATGGGGCGGCTGCGGAGCGGGACCGCCGACCTCGTCGTGGCGACCGACGTCGCCGCCCGAGGTCTCGACATCGAGCAGCTCACCCACGTCGTCAACTACGACGTGCCGGCGTCGCCGGACGCGTACGTCCACCGCATCGGGCGGGTCGGGCGAGCCGGGCGCGAGGGCGTGGCCATTACGCTGGCCGAGCCCCGCGAGGACCGCATGCTCAAGACCATCGAGCGGGTGACGAAGCAGCGCATCTCCATCGAGAAGATCCCCACCGTGGCCGACCTGCGGGCCAGACGTCTCGAGCTCACGCGCGCCGCGCTGGAGGAAAGCATCCTCGAGGACGACCTCGACAGCTTCCGGGTCGTCGTCGAGTCCCTGGCCGACGAGTTCGACGTTATCGACGTCGCCCTTGCAGCCGTGAAGCTGGCACATGAGGCCAGCGGGGCGGCCGCCGACGAGGAGGAGCTCCCGGAGGTGGCGCCCAGGGTGGCGCGGGAGGGCCGCGAGCGGCGCCCAGCCCGAGGAGAGCGCCGGGGTCGGCCACCGTCGGCGGGCATGACGCGCCTGTTCGTCGGCCTCGGCCGCAGCGCCGGAGTTCGCCCCCAGGACCTGGTTGGAGCGATCGCAGGCGAGTCACAGGTACGCGGCCGGGAGATCGGCGCAATCGAGATCGCTGACCGCTTCTCGCTCGTCGAGGTCCCCGAGTCCGCCGCCGACCAGGTCATCGCCGCGCTGCGGGCCAGCACCATCAAGGGACGCAGGGCGAACGTCCGCCGCGAGCGCGACCGGACGGGCCATGTGCCGTGACCACAGCCGTTGCTGACGGGTTCGTGAGGACTCAATTCCGGGCCGGGCATCCTCGCCCAGAGCGACGAGGTGCTGGGCCTCTCCCGGAGCGCCCACGTGGCGATCCCGCGGCCCCGGCCGATGAGGAGCACCATCGCCCCGTGTTCCGCGATCTCGAGCGCCGCAGGTGGTGAAGGGTGTGATGGCCTGGTCGGAGGGGGACCGGCTCTCGGTGACGGGTCGGGACCCATACAGCCCCACCGTCGAGGTCGTGGAGCGCAAGGGGATCGGTCATCCCGACACGCTGTGCGACCACCTGGCCGAGCGGCTCGGTTGCCGGATCGCGGACCGTCCACGTCGAGCGCACGGGCGCGATCTGCCATTTCAACGTCGACAACGGGCTCCTGGTCGCCGGTGCTGGCTGAGCCGGGACGGGCGCCGCAGCGCGGCCAGAGGAGAGGAAGGACGTACGCCTCTGGTGGGGTGAACCGCGCACGCGCGTTGACTGGCGGGGATGGAACACGTCCCCCTGGGCGGCGATGTCTTGGGCTACTTCCGCGCCGTGGCGATCGACTTCGACGGCACCCTGGCAGGGGACGGTGGTCCCGACCAGGCTGTGCTCGCGGCGCTCGACGACGTACGGGCCCGGGGTGTGCGGGTGCTGTTGGTGACAGGACGGATCCTCGCGGAGCTGCGCGAGACCTTCCCGGATGTCGATGACCACGTCGATGCCGTCGTCGGCGAGAACGGGGCGGTGCTCGCGACACCGGCGGGCACGCGGCGCGTTGGCCCGCCGGTGCCCGAGGAGCTCGCCGCGGCGCTCACGGCACGCGACGTGAGCTGCCGCCAGGGCCTGGTGCTCGTGGCGTGTGGCGGAGATGTCGAGCACGTCGTGCTCGACGAGGTCCGCCGGTTGGGACTCGATTGCCAGCTCGTCCGCAATCGCAGTGAGCTGATGGTCCTGCCCGCAGGGGTCTCGAAGGGCACCGGGGTGGTCGAGGCGCTGGACGAACTCGGGCTGTCCGCCCACAACACCATCGCGGTCGGCGATGCCGAGAACGACCACTCTCTCCTGGAGGTGGCCGAGATCGGTGTGGCCGTCGCCAACTCGGTCGACTCGCTCAAACAGCATGCCGATCTGGTGCTCGATCTCCCCGACGGCGCTGGCGTGGCCGGGCTGGTGCGAGGACCGCTGCTGTCTGGTCGGGAGCGCCGCTGCCCCAGCCGCTGGCAGGTCACGCTGGGCCATGACGAGGGCGGCCGGGCGGTGGGCCTGCCGGCGTCGCAGCTCAACGTGTTGGTCGCCGCGGGGACCGGCGAAGGCAAGTCCTACGTCGCGGGGCTCATCGCCGAGCAGCTCATCGGGCTCGGGTACACGCTGGTGGTGGTCGACCCCGAGGGCGACCACGCCGGACTCGGCCGCCTGCGCGGGGTGCTCGCCACCGGGGGCGACACCTACCTGCTCCCCGCCGCGGAGGTCACCTCCCTGATCCGTCACCGAGGCCTCAGCGTCGTGGTCGACCTGTCCCGTCTCGACGCGGACGCGCAGGCCCGCTACCTCCGGGAGGTGCCGGTCGAGATCGAGGCCCAACGTCGCACGACAGGGCTACCCCAGTGGGTGATCTTCGACGAGGCCGACCGCACGGTCGGTCGCCAGGGGCTCGCTCTGGCGGTGTTCGATCCCGCCGAGAAGGGCCACTGCCTGGTGACCTGGCGACCCCAGGACCTCTCCGCCGACGCACTCGCCGGGATCGATGCCGTGGTCGCGCTGACCAGCCCACGTCCGGCCGGCGCGCTCGTGGACATCACGGCCGCGGTCGCGGACGTCCCCCGCACCGTGATCGCCGCTCTTCTGGCCCGCGAGCCCGGGGCCGCGGTGCTGGCGAGCCGAGAGCAGCCGGGGGCGCCGATCGCGTTCTACCTGGCGCAGCGGGTGACCTCCCATCTCCGCCACGAGCACAAATACGGCCACAGGGGCGTCCCGGCCGAACGGCGCTTCTACTTCCACGCCGCGATCGGCGCGGCCACGGGTGCCGTCGCCGCCAACCTCACCGACCTCGAAGCCGAGCTCGGCCGCTGCGACCGGGCTGTGCTGCGCCATCACTGCCCCCGCGGCGACTTCTCCCGATGGATCGATCATGTGCTCCACGATCCGGGGCTCGCCGTGACCGTCGCCGCCATCGAAGTGACCATCCACCCGGAGTCCCCTGCCGCCACGGTCGATGCTGCCCGTGTCCGCCTCGTCGCCACCCTCCAGGCCCGCCACTGACGCCAGAGCCCCGGCCGCGGCACGAGCGAACGGTGACGTCGTCGCTGTCGGGCGGTGTGGTCAGCGCGCCAATGACCCAGGTCCCCGTTCGTGGCGGTCAATCGAGCTCTCGCAGCTCTCCAGTCATCAGGAACCAGGCAGCGCGCGGACGACGGTGCGGTACATCAGGATCTCCTCCATCGCGTTCTGCCACGGAGACTCACGACAACCACAGCAGCGGAGAGTCGCGGGTGGTAGGGCCAAACATCCCCGAACGCGTCCGCGGGGAGCGGATCGGCCAGCGGGGGCCCCAGGCCATCGTCGCGACCCCAGAACACGAGTGGCCTCGAACCGCTGCCACCCGATGTCCTCGTAGGCCCGGCGATAGGCGAGGATGCCTGCGCCCTCGACGCGTCCGCGGGTATGTCCCTCCCCGCCGACGGCTGGCTCGGTTTCATAGCACCGGTTGCGAGCACGCCCGCCGGGTGCTGGCTACTGGGGCCGGGACCGACCAGGAGAAGCCATCGGGCCATTCGGCTCTTGCCGACCCCCTGCACTCCATGCAGGGTGGGGGTGACATGGAGCAGACCGATGCGAAGGGCCGGATTGACGCGTTCGTGCGGCGGGCGCGACTGCGCGACGACTGCGGTCAGGCTCGCATGGCGTCGATGTATGCCAACGGTGAGCTCGCGGAGCTCACCGTCGACACGCTCGGGCTGTTCCTGAACGAGATCGGGCGGTATCCGCTCCTCACCGCCGAGGAGGAGGTGGAGC
>DASSGC010000340.1:0-2782 GCA_035693765.1 Acidimicrobiales bacterium | reverse complement strand
GAACGAGCTGCGCCACGGCGGCGACCCCGCAGCCGCGAAGAAGTTCAAGGGCGCCCGCTGGGCGCTGCTGAAGAAGCCCAAAGACCTCACCGACGACCAAGCCGCCACGCTGCGCAAGCTCAAACGCCGCGGCGGCGACGTATGGCGGGCCTACACGCTCAAGGAGGCGTTCCGAGCGATCTTCGCCGGCGACCTCACCCCCGAAGCCGTCGAGGAGCTGATCGACCGGTGGATCTCCCGAGCCAGCCGCTCCCGCCTGCCCGCATTCGTCAAGGCCGCCAAGACGATCCGCAAGTTCCGCGACGGCCTGCTCGCCGCGATCCGGCTGAACATCAACAACGGGCGCGCCGAGGGCCTCAACAACGTCGTACGCCTGATCTTTCGCCGCGCTCGAGGCTTCCACAGCCCCGAGGCAGCCCTCGCCCTCGTCATGCTCACTTGTGGACCAATCACCCTTCAACTACCCCACGAACGCGCCAAGATTCGCCCAGGATGACCCACACTCATGCCGGGAGAGCCCAAAAGTTATGGGTGCGGCTCCTTCCAGGGAGACCAGGGAGCTCGTCAGGCGGCGGGGGCGAGGCCGTTGAGGTAGCGCGATGTGTGGATGCGTTGTTTCTCCTGGGCGAGGTGGAAGGCCCAGTACTGGTCGAAGTCTCCGTTGCTGACCAGCGCCCGTAGCTTGAGGATGGCTTCGGCGCCGTCCAAGCTCCAGCGGGCGCCGGTGATGTCCATGCGGTCCTTGACCAGGTGCCGGCAGGCACCTTCGATAACGCCCGTGGCGATCGGCCACCCGTGCGCCAGCGCGGTGGCGTACCCCAGGTGGGGGCGTAGCCGGGTCAGGTAGTCGGCGGCGGTGTCGGCGGCGCCGCGCTGGGTCGGGGTCAACCCGGCGTAGGTGGCCTTGCGGCGGATCGCGGCGGCCGCGGCGCCGCTGCGTCCGTCGAGGATGCGCAGCCCCTGCTCACGCACCCATACTTCGGCGGCGGGGTCGCCTTCGGGGTAGAAGCACCAGGCAGCGCGCCACACGTATTCGATCACGTGGACGAAGTCGGCCACGATCGTGACGGCGACGCCGCGGGCGTCGGCCTCGGCGCGGATGCGGTCGATCTGATGCGCATTGCCATCCACCAGGGCGACCCACGTCCGGGTGTGGTGCGGGTCGCGGCGGTCGGCCTCGTCGAACCCTTCGGCGATGACGGTGGCGGCGTCGGCTACCACGGAAGCGGTCCGCCACTTGTTGGTCGCCTTCGGCCCCGCTGTGCGCGGCCGGTCTGTGCCGGGGTCGGACAGGATGTCCTCGGCCGTGCGCGGCACCGGGACGACGTCGTAGACGGCGCCGACCTCAGCCATCCGCTTGCGGTTGCGTTTCTCCCCTTTGGACAGTCGGGTGGCGAGCTTGTGGCGAGACCGGCCTGCGGCCTTCGCGGTGGCCGGGCGCAGCCCGTCGGGGCGCATCACCACCCCCTTGCCGTCGAAGGTGAGCGCCAGCACCGCCCCCGCCGGGCTCAAGTGCCGGCGCCGCGAGGCGTAGAAGGCGTCGAAGTCGGCCGCGGCCCGCCCGGTGAGCTGTTCCACCTGCCGCTTGCCCAACCGCTGCCCGGTTGTCCGTTCGATCGCGTCGGCGGCGTCAGCAAACGAGCCTCGCACGCTTTCCACCGCCGCCAGGCGACGCAGCCCGTGGGAGTGCTTCTCCGCCGGCAGGTTCAGCCCAGCATCGGCCGGATGCAAATCGCCATGCCCGGCCTGGCGGTAGGCCACCCGCCGCACCCGCACCTCACCGAACACCGTCGCCAGTCCCCGTTCCCGACCGACCTCGGCACGCTCGCGGACCACCCCGTCGGCATCGACCACCGCTGAAAGCCGCCGCTCCCGCTGCGCCCGGACCTCAAGATGATCCTGATAAAGCCGACAGATCACCTTGCGAACATCGACCTCAAGTCGATCCTCCAAATCGGCGTGAGACAGCTCCGCCGCTTGTGGACCGTCCAGAAACGACACCACCGCCCCGAACAGCTCCCACGATCCGTCGAACGCCGGATGCGGCGACTCCAACGCGTACGCTTCCACTCCGGGCTCCTTCTTCCACGTTCTGGCCTCAAGAACCATGAACGTAGGCAGAAGGAGCCTTCACATCGCCTTCAACCAATCCCGACACGCCGGCCTACCAGCGACTCCGCCCTACCTCAGTCGAGCCGCACCCAAACCGTTCCACGACAGACAACGAGGCCGCCTCAACGACGCGACTGTCACGTCTCAGACAGCTAGAAACTGGCTAGAGATAACCCGTTCCATTGCCAACTCGGCGTTCTCGCGGCGAAGTCGACCAAGCTCCTCACGCTTCGATGTAGACAGCTGTCCGTGGCCGGGCGGCGGGCCTCGCGGTCGGCCTTGACACAGTTACCGAGCGTGCCTTCGTTAATACCAAGATCCTTTGCGACCTGGGCGATCGGTCTGCCGGTCTCCCGCACGATGCGAACCGCACCGGCACGGAAGTCTCGGTCAAACTTTCGTCTCATCTCAGCCATGATCCTCTATCCCCTAAGATCTGGCCTCCACGTTACGAGGGGAAGCGCACGGCCTTGCCCCCTAGTGTGCGTAGAGGAGCTGTTTAAGGCCCGTCTTCCCTCATCTGAATAGATTAATGCCTATCACTACGTTATGCAAATGGAGGCAACCTGGTAACGCTGCCGGAGCGGGGGGCGAGAGCAGGTAGACACTGAGCCATCACGCGTGCCATCGGTCTCCAACGATGGCATGCATGCCGAGAAACTGCGTGTGC
>DASSGC010000339.1:0-4156 GCA_035693765.1 Acidimicrobiales bacterium | reverse complement strand
AGGGTTATACTACACAACATGCATCGGAATGCAATGGCAACTGAGGAAGTAGTGGTGAATGTAGTGGTGAAGGAAGTGGTGAACGAGGAAGTCACATCCCGAGTTCTCGCAGCGCGGCGCCCAGTGCGTGGTCGAGGCGATCGAGCCCGCCGGCGTCCGGCACCGCGACCCGGATGTGGTCCGCCAACCCGAACGAGGTGCAGTCGCGGACCGCGACCGCCCGACGGGCCAGCGCCTCACGCAGGCCGGTGGCATGCGGCACCAGCACCCACGGCGCATCGGACGGTGCGGGGGCCAGGCCGTGGCCGCTGAGCACGCCCACCAGCTCGGCTCGGGCCTTGGCCACGTCGGCGGTCCAGGCGACGGGGTCGGCCCGCTCGAGCAGTTCGGGCAGGACCGCGCAGGCGAGGGAGTCGACCGCCCAGGCGGTGCGGCGGCGCCGGAGCGCGGCCGCGGCCTGCTCGTCGGGCGCCACGGCGTAGCCGACCCGCAGCCCCGGGCAGGCGAACGCCTTCGTGAGCGAGCCCAGCGCCCAGCCCGGGCGAGCCCGCGTCCACGTGGACGCCGCCAGCGGAAGGAACGCCTCGTCCCACACGCCGGCCTGCTCGCCGGGGCCCGCGAGCAGCCCGGACGGGCTGTGGGGATCGGACCGCCACCGCGGGGCCGCCCGGTCGACCCGCGGCAGGTGACGCCGGTAGAGGCCGAAGTCGGGTTCGTCGACCCAGCCGGCGCCGACGTGGTCCGCCACCAGGCTGATGGCGTGGGCCCCGCCCGCGGTCAGCACCAGCCGTTCCGGCGGCAGGCCGAGGGCCGTGGCCACCTCGCACTCAGCGGCGGCGACGTCCGGATAGCGCCCGAGCGCACGGAGGTGGCGACGGGCGAGGCTTGGCACGTCGGGCGCGAACGGGTTGAGGCTGGCCGACAGGTCGAGCACCTCGTCCGGATCGATCCCGAGGGCAGCCGCGATGCGGGCACCGTCGCCGCCGTGGTCGCCGGGTGGCGGGATGGGCGCGCGGCTGCGGTCCGGCACCGTCACCGGCTCCTCGTGGCGAGCTGCCCGGCCGGGAGTCGACCGGTCGGTGCCTGGCTGGTGCAGCGCTGGCTGGCCGGGAGTTCGCTGGTCGGTGGTCGGTTGGTCGGGTGGTGGCTGGTCGCGAGGCGGCTCGTCAGGGCGGTCGGGTTCATGCTCTGGGCTCCTCGGCCATCCGGGGTCGACCGGTCGGTCGAGCGCCGCAGGGTCCCGGCACGGCCCTGGCGGCCGCCGACACCACGAGCGGGCACCGTGCCCGCGGGCTCATCGCCGCCCTCACAGGGCCGAAGCCGAGGGGTGCCGTCACCGCCCTCACAGCCGTCACAGCCCTCACCGCGCTCTGGCCCGGCGCCGGCGGGTGGCACTGGCGCCCGCGATGCCGAGGAGGCCGGCCAGCAACCACGAGACGTCCCGGGACAGTGCGACGGCGGCGTGGATGTCGGCGCGGCCCGGCTCGGGACCGTCGCCCAGGGCGGGTCGGTGCTCGACTGCGTCGCCGTAGCGGTTCGCGCCGCCACCGAGGCGGACGCCCAGCGCGCCGGCGAAGGCCGCTTCGGCCACGCCCGCGTTGGGCGACGGATGGCGACCGGCGTCGCGGCGGACCGTGCGGGCGACCACAGCCGCCCGGTGGGGGCGGGCGGCCGCGACCAGCGCCGCAGTGGCGCGGGCGGGTACGAACGCCAGGGCGTCGTCCAACCGTGCGGCGGCGGCACCGAACCGCCGGTAACGGCGGTCGCGGTAGCCCACCATCGAGTCGAGCGTGTCGCCGGCCCGGTGGACGAAGGCCCCGACCGGACCGGCCACCACGGTCCAGAGGGCAGGGGCCACGACCGCATCGGTCGTGTTCTCGGCCACCGACTCGACCACCGCCCGAGCGATCGCACGCTCGTCGAGGCCGGCCGGGTCGCGCCCCACCAGCGACGGCAGCAGGACGCGGGCGCCGTCGAGATCGTCGGCGTCGAGGGCGGCGGCGACGGCCCGGGCCGCGTCGTGCAGCCCGCGCCCGGCCGTGGCGAGGTAGCTGGCGACCAGCGGCGAACGCAGGGCCGCCCCGGCAGCGCCCGCTGCGGCGACCCCGGTGGCGGCGAGCGCGATCCCGGGGACGAAGCGGTCGTCGTACAGGCGCCGCTCGACCGCGGCGACACCCGTGCCGAACAGGGCGACGGGGTGCCAGCGGTCGGGGACGGGAGGCTCGCCGACCAGGCGGTCGAGGGCAAGCCCCGCCGCGGCGGCCATCGCCCGGGCCGGCCAGCGGGAGCGGTGTGGCCGGCTCACCATCGCGCGGCCGCCACCAGCAGCCCGACGGTTTCGGCCACCACCCCGGCGGCCCCGAGCACGTCCCCGGTGTACCCGCCGAGCCGGCGCACCGCGAGGGCGATCACGGCGGCGAACGCGGCCAGGGCGGCCGCCACCGACGCCGATCCCGGTCCGGCGCCGGCGGCGGCGACGACCGCCCCGACCGCGCCGACCAGGGTCAGCGTGGCGGCCGTGCTGACCGGTCCGGCGAACCCCGACGCCGACCCCCCGCCGCTGCGGGCGTACGGCACCGTCGCGAGCGCGAGCGCCATCGAGGCGCGGGCCGCGCACCAGAGACCGACGACGAGCAGGGGGTCCGGCGCCAGGACGGCCAGAGCACCGACGCGGGCCACGAGCACGATGACCAGGGTCGCCACCCCGAACGCGCCGACGTCGGGCGCGGCCATGATCGCGAGGCGTCGTTCCCGGTCGACGGGCGGCAGCAGCCCGTCGGCGGCGTCGGCCAGCCCGTCCAGGTGGAGCATCCCGGTGAGGGCGGCATCGGCGGCGACCGCCAGGACCGCGGCGAGCAGCGGAGGCCACAGCTCGCCGGCGATCCACCACGCGCCGCCGACCACCAGCCCGACGCCGGCGCCGACGACCCCGAACCAGGCGGGCGCGCGCCCGTTCGGGGCGGCAGCCCCGCCCACCACGGTCAGAAACCCGAGGGCGGCGCGCATCAACGGCCACCCGGGCGGCTTCGCGACCCGGTCGGGGCGGCAGTCGGCGGGCGGCCCGCCAACGGCAGGCTGTCCGACCGTCGCCCCGGACGGACCGGTGCCGGATGGACCGGTGCCGGACGGGCGGTTGTCGGGCGGGCGAATGCCGGATGGGCGGTTGTCGGGCGGGCGGTGGTCGGACGGCCCGGTGCCGGGCGGGCGATGGCCGGATGGGCGGTTGCCGGGCGGGCGATGGCCGGGCGGGCGATGGCCGGGCGGGCGGTTGTCGGGCGGGCGGTGGCCGGGCGGGCGGTTGTCGGGCGGGCGGTTGTCGGGCGGGCGGTTGTCGGGCGGGCGGTGGCCGGGCGGGCGGTGGTCGGGCGGGCGATGGCTGGATGGGCGGTTGTTGGACGGGCGACGGCCGGACGGAACGTCGGTGGTGCCGGGCGCCCCTCCCCGGTCCCGGCCGGGCAGGGGACTTCGCCGGCGGAAGGCGGGGTCCGGGCGAGACGGGGGAGGGCGCCGGGGTGAAGGACGCCGGCCGTCACGTGCCGCTCTCGACGCGGTTGAGGGGCAGCACCCGGCCGGCCACCACCAGCAGCACGCGGTCGGCGACGTCGGCCACGGCCCGGTTGAGCGTGCCGAGGGCGTCGGCGAAGCGCCGGCCGACCTCGGTCGGGGCGTGGACGCCGAGCCCGACCTCCTCGGACACGACCACCGTGTCGCCCCCGCGCCCACACAGCGCGGCGCACAGGTCGGCGGTGGGGACGGCCAGGCCGGGATCGGCGGCGAGCCAGGTGCCGAGGGAGTCGACGAGCACCGAGCCCTGCAGCCGTGTGAGCAGGGCGGGCAGATCGCCGACCGCCTCGACGGTGGGCCACGTCGGCGGCCGGCGAGCCTGGTGGCGGGCGATGCGAGCGGCCATGTCGTCGTCGGTGGCCCGGCCGGTGGCGACGTAGGTGACCGGGTCACCGCCGTCGCCGGCCAGTCTCTCCGCCACCTCGGACTTGCCCGAGCGCGTACCGCCGAGCACCAGGGTGATCACGGCGGCCAGCGTAGAGCGCCGACGCGGGCGGGCCCGCACCGCGGGCGCCGGTGGGGCGCGCCCACCTTCCGCGCGCGGCGGGCGGCGTCCGGGCCGCGGGCGCCGGTCGGGCGCGCCCACCTTCCG
>DASSGC010000338.1:0-4407 GCA_035693765.1 Acidimicrobiales bacterium | reverse complement strand
CGGCGCCCCGCCGCCGTGCCCGCCGTGCCGCCTCACGCGGCGCGGCTCGACCGCCACCACCATGCGGCGCGTACCGTACTGCGGTGGTCGAACACCGCGCCGCCGACGACGCCGACGTGCCGCGCCCCGCGGCTCCGCCGGCCCCGGTGCCGGTGGGCGCGCCAGCGGTGCCGCAGGGCGCGCCGGGCCCCGGCGTCGACGGCGAGGCCGAGGAGCCGCCGCCCGAGGTCGTCGACATCGACCCCTGGTCGTTCGTGATCGTCGCCGCCGCGGCGCTGGTGGCCCTGGCGTTGTTCTCGATCAGCTCGGTCGCCGCCGACGTCCTCACGGGCATCGGCGTCGGCGTGCTGCTGGGCGTCGCGCTGGCGCCCGTCGTCAGCCGGGTGCAGCGCAAGTGGCACCGGACCCGGGGGAGCGCGGTCGTCATCGTCGGCTCCGGGCTGGTCGTGGCCATCACGGTGGTGGTCGTGCTCGTCGCCCCGGCCGCCATCCGCCAGTCCCGCGAGTTCAGCGAGGAGCTGCCGAACACGGTCCGCGAGTTCTACTCGTGGCCGATCGTCGGGCCCCGGCTGGAGGACGCGGACGCCGCGGGCAAGGTCGAGGAGTGGATCGCCGACGCCCCCGCCAACGTCTCGGACGAGACCCTCGCGGACGCGGGCGAGCGGCTGCTGGGCGGCGTGCTCAGCGCGGTCGTCGTGCTCATCACGGCGCTGGGGGTGATGGTCGACGGCGAGATCGTGGTGCAGCGGTTCCGCGTGCTCGTGCCCCACCGGCGGCGCGGGCACGCCGACCGGCTCGGCCGCATCGTCTACGCCACGTTCGGCAGCTACTTCGCCGGCTCGCTGTTCGTGGCGGTCCTGTCCGGTCTCGTCATCCTGTCGGCGGGCCTGCTGCTCGGGGTGCCCCTCGCCCCGGTGGCGGGCCTGTGGACGACGCTGACCAACCTGATCCCCCAGATCGGCGGGTTCCTCGGCGGCGGGTTCTTCGTGCTGCTGGCGGTCACCCAGGGCCCGATCCAGGGCGTCGCCGCGCTGGGCGTGTTCATCGCCTACCAGAACCTCGAGAACCACGTGATCCAGCCGGCCATCGTGGGCCGGGCCGTCAACCTGTCACCGCCGGCCACGATGCTGGCGGCGCTGGTCGGCGCCGCCGCGGCGGGGGTGCCGGGCGCGCTGGTGGCGACGCCGCTGCTCGGGGCGGTGAAGGCGGTGTACCTCGACCGCCGGGGCGGCGTGGCGGAGCCCCAGACCCACGCCGTCACCCAGCGCCTCTCGGGTCTGCTGCGACGGCGGTCACGCGCCCGGCCGTGACCGCCGCGGGTCCGGCGTCCCCGACCGGCGCGCGGCGGGGGAGGCCGAACCGCGGGGTTACAGCGGGAGGTCGCCGGTGGCCGTCCGGGTGCTGCCGTGGTCGTTGTAGGCAGCGATGGTGCGTTCGGCGATGCGCATCTGGTGGATCTCGTCGGCGCCGTCGGCGAACCGGGCCCACCGGGCGTGCTGGTACATGCTCGCCAGCGGCGTGTCGGTGGAGTAGCCGAGCGCGCCGTGCACCTGGATCGAGCGGTCGATGATCCGTCCCAGGGCGTTGGCCACGAAGTGCTTGGCCATCGACACCTCGGACTTGAAGTCGAGCTTGTTGTCGATGCGGTAGGCCGCGTGGAGCACCATGAGCTTGGCCTGGTAGAGCTCCATGGTGGAGTCGGCGATCATCCACTGGATGCCCTGCTTCTCGGCCAGCAGCGAGCCGTGGCTGTACCGGTTGAGCGAGCGCTCGACCATCATGTCGAGGGCCGTCTCGGCCTGGGCGATCCAGCGCATGCAGTGGGCCAGGCGGGCCGGCCCGAGCCGGTACTGCCCGAGCAGGTGGCCCTGGCCCCGCCCGCCCAGCATCGATCCGGCGGGCACCCGCAGGTCCTCGATGCGGATCTCCGAGTGGCCGGTCGACCCGTGCATGGTCTCGACCTCGCGCACCTCGGTCCAGCCCTCGGACGGGATGTCGACGATGAACGCCGAGTTGGCCGCCTGTGGCAGGTCGGGATCGTCCTCGGTGCGGGCGATGAGGATGGCGAAGTTGGCGCGGTGGGCGTTGGAGATGAACCACTTGTGGCCGTTGATGACCCACTCGTCGCCGTCCTGGTAGGCCCGGGTCTGGATGAGCGTCGGGTCCGACCCCGCGACCTCGGGCTCGGTCATGGCGAAGCAACTGGTCTTGTGGCCCTGGCACAGGGGCTTGAGGTACGTCTCCTTCTGCTCCTCGGTCGCCCAGTGCAGCAGGGTGTGCATGTTGCCCTCGTCGGGCGCCTGGCAGTTGAAGACCCAGGGCCCGAGCCGCGACTTGGCCGCCTCGGCCTGGACCATGGCCAGCTCGACGTGGCCCAGGCCCATGCCACCCCACTCCTCGGGCATGTGCGGCAGCCAGATGCCCGCCTCCTGGGCCTTGGCCCGCATGCCGAGCAGGATCTTGATGTAGTCCTGGCGCTGGATGTTCTCGGTGTTGCCGATCTGCGCCTCGCCGGGCTTGATCACGTCCTCGACGAAGGCCCGGACCCGGGTGCGGAGGTCGTCGAGCTCGGGGGTGAGGGTGAAGTCGATGCTCATGGGTGTGGTCAGCCTTTCGCGATGACGGTGTGGGCGCGGGCGAACAGCCCGAGGGTGGTGGCGTGCAGCAGGTCGCCGGTGAGCTTGGGGGCCTTGCCGGCGCAGGCGCGGGCATGGGTGCCCTCGAGGACGATGCCGAGCTTGAAGCAGGCCATGGCCGTGTACCAGGGGACCGCGGCGGTGTCGCGGTCGGACCGCGCGGCGTAGCGGGCGACCAGCTCGTCGGGGGTGGGCAGGTCGGGGATGCCGCCGCCGATGCCGCCGAAGGGGGCGGCGGTCTCGGGCGAGGCGGCGACCGGGTCCGGGCCGATCGGCCAGGTGCCGAGGAGGTTGCCGAGGTCGAGCAGCGGGTCGCCGATGGTGCACATCTCCCAGTCGACGATGGCGGCGACCTCGGGCCCGTCCGGCGAGATCATGACGTTGGACAGGTGGTAGTCGCCGTGCATGATGCCGGGCCGCCAGTCGCGCGGGCGGTTGTCGTCGAGCCAGGCGGCCACCCGGTCGAGTCCGGGGATGTCGGGGCCGGGGTAGCCCGCCAGCTCGCCGTAGGAGTCGAGCTCGCCCATCCAGCGCGCCACCTGCCGTTCGAGGAAGTGGGGCTTGCCGAAGTCGGTGAGGCCGGCGGCCTCGTGGTCGACCGCGCCGAGGCGGGCGACGGCGTCGGCCATCTGCAGGCCCATCTCGTGGCGGATGGCGGCGTCGCCGGCGTGCAGCGGGGGCAGCCCGGCGGCGGGGTTGAAGCCCGCGACCGGGGCCATGAGGTAGAAGACGGCGTCGCCGGCGACGCCCTCCTCGGGCTCGCCCGGCCCGGCCACGAAGCCGGGGTGGGGGACGTCGCTGCCGGCCAGGGCCTGGAGCACGCGGGCCTCGCGCCGCATGACCTCGTTGCTCGCCCGCCGCAGGTGGCGGGGCCCGCGGCGGAGGACGAGCTCGCGGCCGCCGCGACGGAACCGCAGCAGCAGGTTCTGGGTGCCGCCGGAGAGGACGGTGACGTCGCTCAGGGGCCCGGTGGGCAGGCCCTCGCGGTCCATCCACCGCCCGAGGGCGTCGAGGTCGACGAGGTCGGCGTCGACGCCGCCGGCGGCGGCCCCGGGCGGCGGGGTGGGCGGGGTGGGCGGAGCGGCGCTCATGACGTGGGTCCTGTCGGGCCGGGGCGGCCGCTGGCGAGCCGCCGGGTCTCGTCGGAGAGGGGGGCGATGAGGACGCCGTTCACCAGGTCGACCAGGTGGCTCGTGAACAGGCGGTCGTCGGTGTGGGGGGCGGTGCGGGCCCGCCGGGCCAGCTCGACGGCCGCGAAGCGGATGGCGGTGAACCGGCGGTGGAGGCGGGTGGCGTCGTCCTCCAGCAGGGCGCCGACCAGCCGGCGCCAGCGGCTGATGCTGGAGGCCGGGTCGTCCAGCAGGGTGGCGTCGAAGACGGGACGCGGCCGGTTGATGACGTCGGCCAGGATCTGGAGGTAGGCCGGCCCGCCGTCGGGGTCGTCGAGCTTGGCCGCCAGGGGGCGGACGAGGGCGCCGGCCAGCGTGCGGAGGTCGGGCCCGCCGTCGGCCTCGTAGGCGTCGAGCAGCGCGTGGCGGCGGATCTCGACGTCGCGGTGGTGCTTGGCCATGACCGCCCGCAGGAGCCCGTCGCGGTCGCGGAAGTGGTATTGCAGGGCGGAGGCGTTGCGGGCGCCGGCCGCCCGGTTGATCTCCCGGAGGCTGATGCCCTCGATGCCGTGCTCGGCGAACAGGCGCTCGGCCGCGCGGATCAGCCGCTCGGTGGTGGGTGCAGCCGTGTCGTCGAGCATCGGGTCATGCATGTGCACTAG
>DASSGC010000337.1:0-13322 GCA_035693765.1 Acidimicrobiales bacterium | reverse complement strand
GCGGCACGCTGGTCGTGCACGGGCGCGGCGGACGCCGCGAGATCGCTGCGTCGGACTTCTTCGAGGGCTTCCTGCAGACCACGCTCGGGCCCGACGAGATGCTGGTCGAGGTCCGGGTGCGCAAGGCGCCGGGCGTCGGGTGGAGCTTCCAGAAGTTCAACCGTCGCGCCCAGGACTGGGCGATCGTCGGCGTCGCCGCGATCCTGGGCGACGAGCCGGGGATCGGGCTCGTGAACATGGGGTCCACCCCGTTGCGGGCCGGAGGTGTCGAGGAGGCGCTGCGCTCGGGGGCCTCCGCCGCCGACGCAGCCACCCGGGCCGCCGACGGCACGGAGCCCCCGTCGGACCTCAACGCCACGCCGGAGTTCCGCCGACACCTCGCCAGCGTGCTCGTGCGCCGAGCGATCGAGGGCGCGCAGGCACGATGACCGCGACCACCGGCGAGTGGGACTACGTCATCGTCGGCGGCGGGTCGGCCGGGTGCGTGCTCGCCAACCGGCTGTCCGCCGACCCGTCGACCCGGGTCCTGCTCCTCGAGGCCGGCGGGTGGGACCGCCACCCGCTGATCCGCATCCCCGCCGGGCTCGCCCGGCTCCCGGAGCGCTTCGACTGGGCCTACGCCGGAGCACCCGACCCCTCACGCAACGGCCGAGCGGAGCCGTGGGCGGCCGGCAAGGTCCTGGGCGGCGGCTCCTCGATCAACATGATGATGTGGGTGCGCGGCGATCCGTCGGACTTCGACGGCTGGCGCGACCAGGGCTGCCCGGGCTGGGGCTACGACGACGTGCTGCCCTACTTCGAGCGGGCGGAGACGTTCGAGGACGGGGACAGCCCGCGCCGGGGCCGCAACGGCCCCATCGGCGTGACCCGCGTCTCGATGCGGCTGGAGGTCGTCGACGACTTCATCGCCGCCGCCGAGGCCGCCGGACACGCCCGGAACCCCGACTACAACGGCGAGCGCCAGCAGGGCGTCGCGCTCGCCCAGGTGTCCCAGCGCAAGGGCATGCGGAGCAGCACCGCTCGTGGATACCTCGCGCCCGTGCGCAAGCGCCCGAACCTCACCGTCCGCACCGGCGCGATCGTGACCCGGGTGGTCCTCGACGGCACCCGTGCCGCCGGCGTCGAGTACCGCCACGACGGCGGCCCGCACCAGGCGCGGGCGGCCACGGAGGTCATCCTGAGCGCCGGGTCGCTGGTGACGCCGAAGCTCCTCATGCTCTCGGGGATCGGCCCCGCCGATCACCTGCGGGAGCACGACATCGAGGTGCGCGTCGCCCTGCCCGGCGTCGGCGCCAACCTCCAGGAGCACGCCTACGCCATGCTGCGGTACCGCACCACGGCCGGCACGCTCGGCGAGGAGCTCCGGCCGCGACGGGCCATCAAGCATGCGCTCGACTTCGCGCTGCGCCGGCGGGGCGCGATCACGATGGCGGGCGGTGCCGCCGTCGTGTTCTCCCAGGTGGTCGGCGAGCACCCGACGGAGGCGGAGCTCATCCTGATGCCCGTGGGCATGGGCTGGGAGGGCGAGGGCAGCGAGTCGGTCCACAGCATCCACGACGTCAAGATCCTGCCGAACCGGGTGATGATCTACCCGAGCTTCGTGCACCCGAAGGGGCGGGGCGCCGTGCGGCTCGCCTCGGCCGATCCGCTGGCGACCCCGGTGATCGACCACGAGCTCGTCGGCGGCGACGACATGCAGGCCCTCATCTCGGCGTGCCGCCAGGCTCGCGAGATCTTCCAGACGCCGGTGATGAAGGCCAGGGACGTCGTCGAGGAGCTCCCGGGCGACGGCGTGCAGACCGACGAGGAGTGGGCGGACTTCCTGCGCGGGGCGGCCTTCCGCCCGTACCACCCCGTCGGCACCTGCCGCATGGGCTCCGACGACGATGCCGTGGTCGACCCCGAGCTGCGGGTCAACGGCGTGGAGGGCCTGCGGGTCGTCGATGCCTCGATCTTCCCGACGGTCACCAGCGGGAACACCAACGCGCCGGTGATCATGGTCGCCGAGCGGGCCAGCGACCTGATACGCGCCGGCGGCTGACCCGCCCGGGAACGGTCAGCCGGCCGGGGCGCGGTCGGGCCAGCTCCGCACCAGCTCGCGCTTGAGCACCTTCCCGGCATCGCTCACGGGCAGCGAGTCCCGGATCCACCACCGGGCGGGCACGGCGAAGTGCGCCAGGTTCTCCCGGCCCCACCGGTCGAGGTCGTCGAGCGCCGGGGCCTCGCCCGGGGCGAGGGTGATCGCGGCGCCGACGGTCTCCCCCAGGTCGGGGTCGGGCAGGCCGACGACCGCGACCTCGGCGATGGCCGGGTGCCGCAGCAGCGCCTCCTCCACGGCGGCGGCCGAGACGTTCTCGCCGCCCCGGATGATGATCTCCTTGGCGCGACCGGTGATGTAGAGGTGGCCGTCGTCGTCGAGCCGGGCGATGTCGCCGGTGCGGATCCAGCCGTCGGCGGACACCGTCGGGTCGCCGGGAAGCCCCCAGTACCCGTCCATGCCGGCCGGCGAACGCACCAGCAGCTCCCCCGCCCCGTGCCCGTCCGGGTCGACGATGCGCGCCTCGACGACCGGCGCCAGCCGCCCCGAGCAGCCCGGGTGCGCCTCGATGTCGATCCCGACACCGGTGCTCACCACACCGCCGGCCTCGGTCAACCCGTAGGTCTGCCCCAGCCCGCGCCGGGTGTTCGGCAGGGCGGCGGCGACCCGGTCGAGCAGATCGCGACTGATCGGGGCGCCGCCGAGCACCACGGTGCGCAGCGTCGAGAGGTCGTGGCGGTCCAGCTCGGGGTGCCGGAGGATCCGCGCCATCATGGTCGGCACGGCCGAGAGCATCGTGACGCCCTCCGACTCGACGGCGCGCACCGCAGCGTCGGCGTCGAACCGTCCCTCGAGGAAGACGATCCTGCCCCCGGTCACGAGCGGCACGAGGAGCAGCTGGACCGCGCCGATGTGGAACAGCGGCAGCCCGACCAGCGTCACCGTCGGCTCGATGTCGTCGGGGACCTGGTGCGGGAGCTTCCGCGAGACGACCAGCAGCGTCTGCAGGTTGGCGACGAGCGCGCGGTGCGACAGCACCGCCCCCTTGGGACGGCCCGTCGTCCCCGCCGTGAACAGGATCAGGGCCGGGGCGTCCTCGACCGTCACCGTGGGCGGGTCGGCGCCGGCCCCCGGGGCGGCTGCGGGCGAGGTGACCTCGGCGATGGGCAGGACACGATCCGTCGGCGGCAGCTTGCGAGCCCGGGCCTCGTCGGCGACGACCACGGCCGGTGCCACGAGCTCGGATGCCTGCCGCACGTCGGCCGCCGACCACCAACCGTTGTACGGCACGGCGATCGCACCGATCTGCAGGGCACCGAAGAACACGGCCACCCAGTCCGGGCTGTTGGCAGCGAACAGGCCGACCCGGTCGCCGGCGCGGACACCCGCCTCCCACAGGCCGTGCGCCGCCCGGCGCACCGCCGCCTCGTGCTCACCGAACGTCACCCGACGCTCGCCCTGGACCAGGTAGTCCCGGCCGGCCCAGCGCCGAGCCTCCCGCACGACCTCACCGATCGAGCGTGGACGATCGGCGTAGAGCAGCGACGGGTGGCCGTTCACCTCCCCCTCGACGACGCAGTCGCTCCACGGCGTGTGGCTCACGGGCGCTCGACGCGCACCTTCTCGTACGGACCGGGGCTGGTGACGGCGGCGTACGAGGCACGGCCCTCGCCGATGTTCCGGACGCCGTGGGGCACTTCGGCGGGCACCATGACCGCGTCGCCGACGCCGACCCGGAACGGCGGCTGGTCACCGAGCTGGTACTCGCACTCACCCTCGAGGAAGATGTGGATGTGCTCCGTGGACGGGTGCATGTGGTAGTCGTTCTCCTGCCCGGGTGAGAGGTTCCAGACCACGACACCGAGTTGGCCGGCGACGTAGGCCAGCACCGCCGTCGGGAACTCGTCGTCGAACTGCTGGTACCGCGAGAACGAGAACTTCAGGCTCGCCAGGTCGTTCGGATCGATCGTCCCGAGCAGGTCCGCGACGAGCTTCTCGTCGTGGGGCATGTCGGGCAGGTCAGGCATGGTGGTCAACGAGGACTCCTTGCTGGTGGGTCGATGGGGGCAGATGGTCGTCGACCGGGCACTCCCCGCCCGCCTCGGTGTCTGCACTCGGCACCGCTGCCCCCCTTCTGTGCGCCGACGGCTGGATTCCCCGGACACGGCCTGCGCCCCGGCCGGTGGGCCCCAGCGATGGGTAAACACGCGTGGCGATGATACTACACTCATGTCGAACTCGGGGAGCGGAGAGTCCCGCCGGGCGCGGCTCGACATCGAGCCCGGCGCCACGCGGCGTCCTCCATCGTCGACCTCCCGGGCTGCACCGTGAGACGGGCCGTCCTCCGGGAGTGGTACGAGCGCTGGCGGAGCCTGCCCTGGTGCGCGGCCGACGAGGTCATATGTGCGACGATCGTTGCCGGTAGGTCCGCCGCAAAGCAGCGTCGAAGACGGAGTGGCACATGGCGAAGACCCGTGGCGTGAGCTTCGAGAAGATGGAGCAGGCGATCATGGCCGCGGCCGGCGAGCTGTTCGACGAGAAGGGCTTCAACCAGACGAGCCTGCAGGACATCGCCGACGCCCTCGGGATGTCCCGGCCGTCCCTGTACCACTACTTCGACAACCGCGAGCAGATCCTGGCGACCGGTATCGAGCCCATCACCCAACAACGCGACGCCCTCACCCAGGAGCTGCGCGACGCCGGTGGCGATCCGATCGAGCGGCTCACCAAGCTGATGCTCGGCCTCGGCACCCTGGTGGCCGAGCACCCGGTCTGGGTTCGGGTCCTGCTCCGTGACGCGGCCGCCCTCCCCGACGACAGCCGCGAGCGCGATCGACGGTCCCGCCTCGCCTACCTCGATCTGCTCATCACCGCGCTGCGCGACGGCATGGACGCCGGGGTCGTCCGACCGCTCGACGAGCAGGTGACGGCGCTGATCATCATCGCGTCGCTCTTCAGCCTCCAGGGACAGTACGCCGCGGCCACGACGGACACGCGGCCGGACGAGATCACCCAGCTGACGGTGGACATCATCCTGCACGGTCTCCTGACCGACGACCCGCGCCAGGGCACGCCCATCGAGCGGGGTCTCGACCTCATCCGTGAGGGGATGGAGCTGGTCAAGCGGGGCAACAGGGACGTCGCCCGACGGGCCGGCTAGGAGTACTTCTTCACCAGCTCGGCCCACCTCCGCCCGCACTCACGGGCACGCTCGGCGTAGGACTCGGGCACCACGTCGTAGGGGGGCCGCACGGGGCCGGGCGTGCAGTAGCCGGACGCCTCGAAGCGCAGCTTCTCGAGCTGGATGTTGTAGCGGCCGAACTCCTCGAAGTCGGGGCGCCCGTCCGGCCCCGCGGGCAGGAACGTCTCGTTCGCCCAGAACAGGTCCTTGCCGATCTCCTCGGCCTTGGCCATGTCCCTGGCCTCCAGGGCCCGCATCAGCGCCACCGAGGGCTGGGGGCCCATCGAGGCGGCGGTGGCCCAGCACGCCGTCACCGTGTCGGGCGAGATGGCGGCGAACGTGTGCGCCATGGCGTCCATGGGCAGGAGGTTGATCTTCCTGTTCGACGCCTCGAGGCACTCGACGTAGCCCGCAGGGCTGGCGAACTTGGCGGTCACGACCGTCGGCGCCGACTCGGCCACGCCGGCCCAGAACGATGCGGGGAAGTCGAAGCGGAAGGCGTTCGAGTTGGCGTAGACCATGATAGCGAGCTCGGGGAACGCCTCGGAGATCGACGCGTAGAACTTGACCGCCATCTCCTCGGTGCAGGGCTGCCACATCGGGAGGCCGAGCAACGTCCCGTCGGCACCGCGGTCCTCCAGGAACCGGAGGCGGCGCACGATGTCGTGCGTGCCGAGGCTCGTGGCACCCACGAAGGTGGGAACGCGCCCGTCGACCGTCGACAGGAGGCAGTCGACGAAGGCCTCCCACTCGGCCTCGGTGAGGGTGGCGCACTCACCCGTCGTCCCGAGGACGATGAGCCCGCCGCAGCCGTCCTGGATGAGCTGGTTGGTGAGCCGCTCCGTCTCCTCGAGGTCGACGGTGTCGGTCGCGTCCCACCGGTTGGAGCCCTCCTTCGCGGGCGTGGGCGGAATGGCGTACACACCCGTGATGTCGTGTCCGCTCAGCATCTGCTCTCCTCCATGTGGACGTGGGGGCGATCTCGCTGCGAGACCGCGGTCGTGACGGTCGTGGGTGCCCGGACCCTGGTGCTCACACCGGCACGGTGGCCGGGTCGTAGGTCATCTGGAGCCCGCCGCGGATCGGCAGGGCGTCGGGATCGTCGAAGCCGAGCAGGACCTTGGCCCGCTCCCGGGTCATGAGCTGCACGCCGTTGGCCCGCTCGCGGCGCGCCGCCTCGTAGCGGGCGAAGGCCTCGTCGATGTCGGTGGCCGCCGCGAAGCAACGGCCGAGCACGGTGCCGTCCTCCATCGCCATGTTCCCCCCTTGACCGAGGAACGGCAGCATGGGGTGGGCGGCGTCGCCGAGCAGCGACACCCGGCCCTCGGTCCAGCGCTCGCGGGGTGAGCGGTCCCGCAGCGCCCACTTGAAGAGGTTCGCGTCCGGCACCGCGTCGATGATCTCGTGGACGACGTCGCAGAAGTCGCCGTACAGCTCCTCGAGCGTCGACTTGTCCGCAGGGATGGCCCAGCCCTCCTCCTCCCAGCCGGGTTGGCGGGCGTGCGCGACGACGTTCATGTAGTCGGTGCCCCGCACGAAGTAGAGGATGAACATGCGGTCGGGGCCGACGTAGAAGCTCCCGTTCTCGTCCCGGATGCTCGCCGTCACCAGATCGGCCGGGATGAGCCCGCGGAAGGACACCATGCCCGTGTAGACGACCGGTTCCGGGCCGAAGAGGTGCGGGCGCACGACCGACGAGACGCCGTCGCATCCGACGGCAGCGTCGGCGGTGACCGTGTTCCCGTTGGCGAACGTGATGGCGACGCCGTCGTCGTCCTGGGTGAGACCGGTGAACTCGTGGCCGAGGTGCAGGCAGTCGGGATCGTTGGCGAGCACGGCGTCGACGAGCAGGCGCTGGAGGTCGGCCCGGTGCACCGCGTACGCCTTGTCCTGGCCGGGGACGTCGTGGGCCTCCTGGATGACGTCGCCGGTCGCGTAGTGCTTCAGCTCGAAGTAGCCCTTGGGCCGCTCACCGGCCACGGACCGGATCCCGTCCCCGACGCCGAACAGGTCGAGGCCCCGCATCGAGGGGCCCGAGACCACCAGGCCGGCGCCGACCTCGAGCAGCTCGGCGGCACGCTCGAAGACCGCGACCTCGAGCCCCGCCCGCTGCAGCGACAGGGCGGCCGTGAGGCCGCCGATCCCGCCGCCGATGAGTGCGATCCGACAGACCTTCACGCCTGCGCCTCCCTCGCGTCGGGCCCCCCGGGGGGCCGTCATCACTCCCGGCCGCCGAACTGCGCGTGGTACCGGCGCATGAAGTCCGGGTCGGTCGCCGCCTCGCCGTAGAACCCGAGCGCCCGCTCGTAGGCCTCCTGCCCGGGCCCGGCGATCTGCGAGCCGGCATGGGCGATGCCGATGGTGGCGGTGTTGATCGGGCGACGGGTCTGCTCGTACTCCACGAGCGCCTGCGCGATCACCTCGTCGGAGCCGTCGTCGCGGAGCACCGGACCGACGAGCTCGGCGAGCCTGGCCGAATCCTGGATGGCGAGGTTCAGGCCCTGACCGCCGACCGGGTGGAGGGTGTGCGCGGCATCGCCGGTGAGCGCGGCCCGGGGCCCGGAGTACCCGGCCGCGTGGGTCCTCTTGATCCGGTACACGTGTGAGCCGCCCCGCTTGTTCAGGCGCAGCTCGCCGAGGGGCGCGTGCCGCTCCTGGAGCCGGCGTTCGAGCTCCTGCTCGCTGGAGGTCATCCAGTCCCTGGCCTCGCCCCGAGCGACGGAGACGATCACGCGGTGACGGCCCACCGGGGTGGTGGGGAGCAGCCACACCGTGCCGTCCGGGTGCAGCAACGTCCAGCCGTGGTCCTGCTCCAGCCACGACGGCGTCGGGCTGTGGAGCACCACGATCCAGTTGTCGTACTCGTGGACGTCGGCGAGCTCGATGCCGAGCGTGCGGCGGGTGAGGGACTCGGCGCCGTCGGCGCCCACCACGAAGCGGGCGCGCGTCGTGCCCTCACCCGCCTCGAGCAGCCAGCCGGCCGAGCCGTCCCGGGTGAGCGACGACACCTTGTGGTGGTGGAGGTCGACGCCCCCGGCTTCCGCGGCCTCGAGGAAGGCGGCCTCCATCTCGGCGTGGTTGAGGAGCCAGGACTCGCGGATCGGCGACCGGGCGTCGAGCGACCCGCCGGAGTCCACGACGCGCAGGCCGCTGAACCGCCCTGCCCCTCGCTCCTCGAGGAGCCCGAGGATGTCCAACCGTCGGAGGATCTCGACGGTCGGGGCGTGCAGGATGTCGCCACGGTTGGGGTCGCGGGCCAGATCGCGCCGCTCGAACAGCCGGACCGAACGACCCTGCCGGGCGAACCCGACGGCGGCGGCACTGCCCGCCAGCCCCCCGCCGATCACCGCGATGTCACATGTGTCCTGTGACAAGCCCTTCCCCCCTCAGACGCGGCGTGCGGCCGACGGCGACCGACGACCGGGGCTCGGCGAGGACGTCGATGCGCCCGCGCCCCGCCCCCGGATGTGGGTTCCTCAACCTTCGACGGCCTCGATGCAGAGCCGCCGCATCTCGTTCGTCATGAGCGAGAACATCCGCACGGCCGTCTTCGCCGCCCACAGCATCTCGTGCTGGATCCGGGCATCGGTGCCGTACTTCACGAGCAGCTTGAGCTCGCCGCCGCCGTGGAACTGGTCCTTGTAGGAGTGGAGCGCGTTGAACAGGAGGTGCTCCGACTCGATGCCGAGCCGCTCGGGCAGCGACACCGAGCTGATCGCCTCCATGGCCTCACGCGCCTCGCGAGGCAGGACGCTGTTGCGGTACTCGACGGCCGGCTTGGACTGGATGATCTCGAGTCCGGCGATCGCCGCGAACGAGGCCTCCCAGGAGAGGGTCCGGGCCAGGTCGTCGAGCCCGAGGATGGCGGCCTGGATCGGCGGCGTCGGCTCGGTGGCGGCGATCTCCTCGCGGGTGATGCCGCAGGCCTCCGCCTCCTCGTACAGCACGTCGACGTGGCAGCGACCGCCGGCGTCCTCGTCGCCGACCTCCTCGTCGACGCAGTCCTCGATGATCTCCCGCCGGACGTCCTGGTACGGGCACCGGGAGGCGATCTCGAGCAGCCAGCTCGGGAAGCGCCACGCGAAGAACGAGAAGTTCTTGAGCCAGGTCCCGTGGTACACGCGTGCCTGCGCCTGGTCGTACTCCGGCGGGATCACCGGGGGTGCCATGCCCTCGAAGACGGTGTCCACGACCGTCTGCACGAGCCGGGTCTCGAACTTCTCCGGCGGATCACCGCCGACCCACTCGGGTGCCTGCCGTCCCCTGCCGTCGTAGGGCATCCCCGTCATGGCTTCGATTCCTCTCGTGTCGTGAACGCCGTGCCCACATCGGCGGGCGAAGTCCCCCGATTCCCCTGCATGGCGCCACTCCATAGGTAATACGCATGGACCTTGACGTCAAGTTTTCGTCGCTTGTGTCAAGATATGCGGCACCGGACGCGAGCGGGACGTCGTGGGCGAGCTGCCGACGACCGCGAGCGTCGGCTCGGACGACGGACGTGGGGGACTCCACATGAAGGTCGCAGTGATCGGTGCCGGCATCGGAGGGTTGGCCACCGCGGTCGCGCTCCACCGGGGCGGGATCGAGGTGCGGTGCTTCGAACAGGCACGTGTGCTCGCGGAGGTGGGAGCGGGGATCACGCTCGCACCGAACGGGCTGCGCGTGCTGCGCCACCTCGGTCTGGCCGACGCCCTCGACGGGATGGGCAGCCCGATCGCCAACCGCGTCATCAGCCTGGCCGACGGCACCGAGGTGGCGAACGTGCCGCTGGTCACCGACGGCAGCCGCAGCGAGCTCGTCGGCATGCACCGCGCCGACCTCTTCGAGATGCTGCTGTCGGCGCTCCCCGACGACGTGCTGGCGCTGGACCACCGCTGCACCGGCTTCGACCAGGACGACGACGCGGCGACCGTGCGCTTCGCCGACGGCGCGCGCCACGAGGCCGTCGTCGTCATCGCCGCGGACGGCATCCACTCGTCGCTGCAGCGCTTCGTGGTGCCTCCGGCGATGCCGGTGCACTCCGGTTCCACGGCGTACCGGGGGACGTTGCCGAGCGCCGCCATCGGATGGCCGGCGGGCCGGTTCCAGCTCTGGATGGGCCCCGGCCGGCACTTCCTGGTGTACCCCCTGCGGGCGGACCAGCTCGTCAACTACGTCGGGTTCGTGTCCACCAGCGAGGAGGCCAGGGAATCGTGGTCGGCGCCCGGCGACCCGCGCGACCTCGCCGCAGCGTTCGCCGGATTCGACGAGACGGTGGTGCGGATCATCGACGCGATCGACTCCACGTTCACGTGGGGCCTCTACGACCGGGAACCGCTCCCCTGCTGGACGGCGGGTCGCCTCGCCTTGCTCGGCGATGCCGCGCACCCGATGCTGCCCCACGCCGGCCAGGGGGCGAACCAGGCCCTCGAGGACGCCGTCACGGTCGCGACGCTGCTGGCCCGTGCCGACCGGGCCACCGTCCCCCGTGCGCTGGCGCGCTACGCCGAGATCCGCCAGCCCCGGACCGCCCGGCTCCAGCAGAGCTCACGCAGCAACGGCAGCCGCTTCGACGGAGGTGGCGGCCCGGGTGGCCCGCCCGTCCCGGACGACACCGGGTGGATCCACGACCACGACGCGGTCGCCGTGGCCGAGGAGCAGGCCGCCGCCCTCGGTCGACCGTGAGGATCGCCGGCTCCGGTGCCTGGTCGGTCACTGCGCCGCCGCCTCGCCGGACGGGAGCCTCGGGGTCCAGGTCCCGCCGGCCAGCCAGGCCTCCTCCTCGGCGATGAGCTCGTCGATGAGGTCGGGGCGATCGGTGCCGGGGAGCGTCTGGTCGACCAGGCGGCCGGCCACGTCGGACAGGTAGCTCATGAGCTTGTAGCTGGCCCGGTAGGCGGGGAGCCGTCCCTTGTCGATCGGGATCGCCTCGCCCGGGATCACCGGGGTCACGGTGTCGCGCTGGTAGCACGCCCGGAGCGAACGCAGCTTCCAGGCACCGACGCCGTCACGCTCGACCATCGAGCGGTGACGCACGTAGAGGACGTGGTCGATCTCGACATCACCGACGAGGTCACGGCGATGCACGGTGCAGCCGGTGTCGGCGAGCGCCCGGTCGCCGGCCATCGTGACCGACGTCGGCCCGATGACGTGGAACGCCGACGACCACTTCTCCCCCGGTGGCGTCATCGCCCGTGATCCCTCGATGAAGTCGTGGGCGTTGCCGTTGAACCAACCGACGCGCACGTGGGCATCGTCGTGGTAGGAGGCGTGCATCAGTTCCCACTGCCCCGTGTCCCGCGCCCACCGTTCGTCCACGGCCAGCTGGATGATCTCGGCGCGGGCCCGGGCGTCCGCATCGGTCGGCTGTGACATGGCTTCCTTCCTGTCCTTGCGAGCCTGTCCGGGCGAGCCGTCGTCGCTCAGATCGGGAACGGCTCAGATCGGGAACGGCATGCCGGCGACGCCGAGGCGCGCCTGGTCGAGCACGACCTCGCGGGCGCGGAGCTCGAGGTCCCCGTCGCTCCTGCGTCCGAGCAGGTCGTGGCGCTCGCCGGTGACGATGTCGTAGCCGTCCCGGTCGTGCCGGGAGCGCAGGAGCAGCACGTAGCTCGACACCCGCAGGTCGGCGCCCTCGGTGCGCCGGACCCGCACGTTCGAGACGAACCGACGGGTGCGGGAGTGCGGGTTGTACGCCCAGGAGGCGTCGCTGTCCACGATGCGCCTGACCCGGAACTCCAGCGACGAGCGGTCCTCCTCGAGGTGGTAGGAGGGCGTCGTCGGCCGGGCCGCGTCGCTGCGGAGGCGCGACGTCCGCACCGGCACCGCGTAGCGCACCTCGGGGGCGAGGAGGTCGAGCCAGGCGACGAAGTCGGCGGCGTCGAGCACCTCGGCCTCGGCCAGCAGGAACAGCAGCGCGTCGACGTGGTCGGGATCGCCGGGGCGCACGAAGCTCGCCATCCGGCCGCGGCTCGTCACCTCCGTCACCACGGCCGTCCCTCCAGGAACTCGAAGTAGCGCTCGTAGAACCCCCACTGGCCGTCGTCGGTGGACACGCCGCGGAACGCGTGGCCGGGTCGGGCCGGGTCGGGGTCGAGGGGCTGCCCGACCGACCGGTAGCAGGCCCGCTCCTGGCGGGCGATCACGCCCTCGAGGTTGGCCTGGATGGTCGAGAAGACCTCGAAGTCGTCCTCGTCGATGTACCCACCGATCCCGAACGCGGCCGTGCAGGTCCGCACCATGCGGTCCTTCGCCTCCTGGGGGGCGTCGCGCTCGACCAGGTAGAAGGAGTACAGCTCGGTGCGGTCCGGGCTCACCGGCACGAAGAAGCGCAGGTTCACGGACTGGCCCATCGGGCGCTCGCCCGGCTTGCCCCGCTCGGCACCGAACATCAGGATCGACGTCGACGGGAAGATGGCCGCGGTCGAGGGCGGGGTGGTGCCCAGGTAGGTGATCTGCTCGGCGCTGAGGTGGCGCTGGAGCTCCGGGACGAGCTCGGCGGGCATGCCGGCCGGCGGCAGCGCAGCGAGCAGCTCGGCCGGTGCCAGACCGATCGCCCGCCGCTCCAGGTCGGGACCGCTCACCGCGTGCCCGTTGACGCTCGACTTGAAGCCGTACAGCACCTCCTCGCCGCTCGGACCGGCGCCGACGTCGGCGAGGGACTTGTGCATGGACAGCACGTGGTAGTTGTCGCCGTAGCCGCCGAGGAGCTTCCAGTTGGCGTCCACGACGAACCGCTGGGGTGCGCCGTGGACCTCGAGGCCGGCGTCCGTCCGGCACAGCATCGCCTCGAGGTAGAAGCGGTAATCGCCGATGTATCCCTCGAGCTCGGGCGCCTCGTCGTCCCATGTGGCGAAGACGATGCCGGCCATGACGCCGACCCGGGCACGGCGCAGGCCGAGGCTCGCCTTGTCGAGCCGGTCGCCGTAGACCAGCCGCTTGAACGGCACGCCGAGCAGCGCGCCGTCCGAGCCGAAGGTCCAGCCGTGGAACGGGCACGTGTGCGTCCGGGCGTTGCCGGCCTCGCCCCGGCAGACCTGGGCACCGCGGTGGGCGCACACGTTGAGCATCACGGCGTACCCCCCGGTGGCGTCGCGACTGACGATGACCGGGTCGCGCCCGATG
>DASSGC010000336.1:0-10246 GCA_035693765.1 Acidimicrobiales bacterium | reverse complement strand
TGCGGCGCCGGATCGACGCCACGTCGTCCTGCAGGGCCTGCAGCTCCCGGGGGTTGGTGACGGCTCCCGAGTAGAGCTGCTTCTCCGCCTGGTTGGCCCGCTCGGTCAGCGAGGCGACCTCGTCCTCCAGCCGCTGCTGGCTGCGTGACAGCTCGCCCCGCCGCTGGTCGACCACGGCGATCTGACGGTCGATCTCCTCGGCCTGCTCCCCCACGGCCACCAGCGCCGCCCGCTGGGGCAGTGTCTGGGCCCGATGGGCGAGCTGGTCGGCTCGGGTGTCGTGTTCCTGGACGGCGAGGAGCGTGTCCCAGCGGCTCATCAGGGTGGGACCCTATCCGCCCTGGCCGACCGGGCCCACCATCAGTCCTGACCGTTCCCGCCGTTCCCGCGCTCGGGGACCACGAGCGTGACCCCCGGGATCGGCGGGAAGGGCTGCGTCGGGTCGGGCACCGGCTCGACGACGGGCGGCGGCGCGGGCAGTGGCGACAGGTCGATGCCGCCGGGGACCTCGAGCATGCTGCCGCTCGGGGCCACCGGCGTCGGGGCCGTGAACGGCGCCCTCGGGCGCCCCGCCTGCCAGGCGTTCATGAAGTTGCCCCAGATCCGGGCCGGGTAGCTGCCGCCCGTGATGTTCCGCCCGCCGAGGGTGATGGTGAAGTTCCACTCCAGGCCCCCGACCCAGACCGCGGTCGACAGATAGGGGGTGTACCCGACGAACCAGCCGTCGGTCGACCCCTGGGTCGTCCCGGTCTTGCCGGCCGCCTGCTGGCCCGAGATGCGGGCCGCGGTGCCGGTGCCGCCGATCACGTTCTGCTCCAGGATGCTGGTCACGAGGCGCGCCGTCTGCGGCGACACCCGCTGCTCGGGCGCCGGGGTGTGGCTGAAGATCACGTTGCCGTTGCGGTCCTCGACCCGCTCGATCATGTAGGGCGCGTTGTAGACGCCGTCGTTGGCCAGCGTCGCGTACGCCGACGCCATCTCGAGCGGCGTGATGGACGCGACGCCGAGCGGGAGCGACTTCACGTCGGGCAGGTCGGTCGCCGGGTTGATGCCCAGCCGGTGGGCCATCTCGACCACCGCGGGCGTGCCGGCGATGAGGCCCAGCCGCACGAAAGCGCAGTTGGACGACTGCATGGTCTCCTGGGTGACGGTGCCCACGCTGCCGCCGCCGTCGGCGTAGTTGCCCGGTTCGTACACGCCGCCCGGGGAGTAGCGATCGGCGAACGTGCAGGGGCCGATGCCGTTGACGATGTCGTCGGGCGACCTGCCCTGCTCCATGAGGGCGGCCAGCACGAACGTCTTGAACGACGACCCGACCTGGCGCTGGTTCTGGGTGGCCAGGTTGAACTTGTAGCCCTCGAAGCCGGGGCCGGCGACCATGGTGCGGACCGCCCCGGTGCCCGGCTCGACCGACACGACGGCGGCCGAGCCGCGGTTGGGGTTGCCGGTGGTCGGGTTGACGCCGGCCTGGGGGAAGACGCCGTTCTCGAGCGGCAGGACCGCGTCGCGGGCGGCGATGGCCTGGGCCTGCGCCGCGGGGTCGAACGTGGTGAAGACCTTCAGCCCGCCCTGGTAGACCGCCTTGCGCCGCTCGTCGGGGGTCGCGCCCAGCCGGGGGTCGTTCAGCAACTGCTGCTCGACCTCGGACGGGAAGTAGTCGTTCGCCTTGGGCAGGACCTCGTGGATCTGGGGCACGGTCGGCATGGCGTGCCACCAGTCGCCCTCGTCCTCGGTGAGCCAGCCGACCTCGACCATGCGGTCGATGGCGACGTCGCGGCGCTGGGCGGCCCGCTCGGGGTAGCGGACCGGGTTGTAGCTGATCGGGTTGCGGATGATGCCGGCGAGCAGCGCGGCCTGGCCGATGTCGAGCTGCTGGGCGCCGATGCCGAAGTAGGTCTCGGCCGCGGCCTGGATGCCGTAGGCGTGGTTCCCGAAGTAGACCGTGTTCAGGTAGCGGTCGAGGATCTCCTCCTTCGTCATCTGCCGCTCGAGCCGGGCGGCGAGCACGACCTCGCGGGTCTTGCGGTCGAGCGTCTGGTCGGCGTCGAGGAGGTTGAGCTTGACGAGCTGCTGGGTGATGGTCGAGCCGCCCTGGCTGATGCCGCCGGAGTCGACGTTGGCCACGAAGGCGCGCAGCATGCCCCGGACGTCGTAGCCGTCGTGGATCCAGAACCCGGCGTCCTCGACCGCGAGGATGGCGTCGACGACGTGGGCCGGGACCTCCGACAGCGGGATCGGCTGCCGGTTCTCCTCGTCCTTGAGCGTGGCCAGGAGGCTGCCGTCGCCGGCGTACACGTACGACCGCTGCGCCAGCGGGCCCAGCTCGATCGCCTGGGGCTCGCCCGAGCCGGCGTCCCCGAGCATCCCGGTGGGGACGGCCAGCGCCGCGGCCGCCATGGCGAGGACGGCGCCGGTGCCGAGGATGACGGCGGCGAAACGAGGGAGGAGACGGCGCATAGAACGGGGAGGGCGTTCCCGAGACTACCGAGGCGACCGCACGGACACCCACCACCCCGAACGCCCCGATCCGCTCGGCCTCTAAGGTGACGCCCATGCCGCACCCCCGCAGATTCCGCTTCGGCATCCAGCTCACGAGCGCCACCGGAGGCGCCGAGTGGGCGTCGCTCGCCCGCGAGGCCGAAGACCTCGGGTACTCGACGCTGTTCCTGCCCGACCACTTCGGCGACCAGCTCGCCCCGGTCCCTGCGCTCATGGCCGCGGCCGACGCCACCACCCACCTGCGGATCGGCTCCCTCGTCCTCGACAACGACTACAAGCATCCCGTCGTCACCGCCAAGGAGCTGGCGTCGCTCGACGTGCTGTCGGACGGCCGGCTCGAGCTCGGCATCGGCGCCGGCTGGATGGCGAGCGACTACGAGCAGGCGGGCATCCCGATGGACGCCGCGGCCGAGCGGATCGACCGGTTGGAGGAAGCGCTCGCCGTGCTCAAGGGCCTGTTCGCCCCCGGCCCGTTCGACTTCACCGGCAAGCACTACACCATTCGCGGGCTCGACGGCCTGCCCAAGCCCCGGCAGGAGCCGCATCCCCCGTTCCTCATCGGCGGCGGTGGGCCACGGGTGCTGCGCCTGGCCGCCCGCGAGGCCGACATCGTGGGCATCAATCCGGCGATCCGCTCCGGCAGGGTCGACGGTGCGGCCGCGCGCGACGGCTCGGCCGCGGTGACCGACCGCAAGCTGGCCTGGGTCAGGGAGGCGGCCGGCGACCGCTACGCCGACCTGGAGATCAACATGCTGGTCTTCGTGTGCACCGTCACCGACGACCGGGCCGGCACCCTCGAGGCGACGGCGCCCCTGTTCGGCATGTCGCCCGACGACGTGGCGGTCTATCCCCACGCCTGGGTGGGCAGCGCCGAGGAGATCGCCGACGACCTGCGGGCCGCTCGGGAACGGTGGGACGCCTCGTACCTGGTGGTCCAGGGCGCCGAGACGATGCGCGCCGCCGCACCGGTGGTCGCCCTGCTGGCCGGCACCTGACGCCCGGGCGACCGTGACCTCGATCGCCTTCGCGGGCGCGGGCTGGATCACGGCCGTCCAGGGGCTCGCCGCCGAGGCGGTGGACGGCCTGTCGATCGTGCACGTGGCGTCGCGGCGGGGCGGCGCAGCCGCCCGGCGGGCCGAGCAGACCGGGGCCGTGGTGTGCCGCTTCGACGACCTGCCCGGCGGCGCCGACGCCGTGCTGGTGGCCACGCCGCCGGGCCTCCACCTCCGGGAGGCCGTCCGGGCGGTCGAGGGCGGTGCCGCCGCCCTGGTCGAGACCCCGCTGGCGGCGACGCTCGACGACGCCGACGCGCTCGTGGCCCTGGCCGGGCGCGGGCATGTCGCCTACGCCGAGAACCTCGTGCACTCGCCGGTCGTCGGCGAGTTCGTCACCGCCTGCCGGCGCATCGGCGAGCTCACGCACCTCGAGATCCGGTTCGCCCAGGGCCGGCCCGACTGGAGCGAGCACCGGCTGGACCTCTCGTGGGGTGGCGGGGCGCTCTTCGACCTGGGCGTGCACGCCCTGGCGGTCGTGCTGCTGGCGGCGGCGCCGGCCCGGGTCGTGTCGGTGCGGGCCGACCTCGCCGCCGGCGACGGCCTGGACATCGACGACGACGCCACCGTCACCCTCACGTTCGACACCGGCCTGCGGGCCCAGCTCCGGGCGACGTGGCGCGCCGCGGCGCCGGCCTGGGACGCCCAGGCCGCGAGCCCCACCGGGGCGGTCCGGCTGGAGCTGGTCCCCGAGCCGGCGGTCGAGCTCAACGGCCGGGCGCTGCGCCTGCCGGCGCCGCCGGCCGGCATCGCCTCACCACAGCTCCACCATCTCGGATACGTCGGCGAGCTGGCGGCGCTGACGGCCGACATCGCGGCCCGCCGCCGCCCCCGGTCGAGCGTCGCGTTCGGCCGGCTCGCCCTCGACATCATCGCCGCGGCCTACACGTCGGCCCGCACCGGCGTGCCGGAGCCGGTGCCGTTCACCGGACCGCGGGACCGGACGCCCTTCGAGCTGTGGGCGGACTGACCGCCCGGCGATCAGCGATCTGAACGCCTCCGGCGGCAGGTCGCGTACCCTGTGCACGGTGGCATCGATCGAGGATGTGCGCACGCTCATCGCGCTCGACAACGGCCTGGCCTCCGTGTCGACCGTGCGGCCCGACGGGACCCTGCAGTCGACGGTGGTGAACGCCGGGGTGATCGACCACCCGCTGCGCAAGGAGCCGGTGGCCGCGTTCGTCGCCCGGGGCGGCACCCGCAAGCTGACCCACCTGCGGGCCGACCGGCGCGCCGTCCTGCTGTGGCGGGCGGGCTGGGCGTGGGCCACGATCGAGGGCACGGTCGAGCTGTGCGGGCCCGACGACCCGCTGGAGGGCATCGACCAGGAACGGCTCCGGTTGCTGCTGCGGGAGATCTTCGAGGCGGCCGGCGGCGAGCACGAGGACTACACCGAGTACGACCGGATCGTGGCCGCCGAGCGGCGGGTCGCCGTCCTCGTGACCCCGGTCCGCATCTACCAGAACCCCTGAGTCGCGGATCGTCGGCAGGCGCCGACCTACCCCATGTCGGCGTCGACCCACCTCCAGTCGACCAGATCGGTGACCGCCCGCAGGCAGGCCGGGACCGCCGACGCCGGCACCCCGCCCGACTCCAGGCGATCGAGGGTCGCGAGGCCGACGCCCAGGCGGGCGGCGAAAGTTGCACGGTCGTCGCCGGCGATGCCGCGCAGGAGGAGCATGGCCGCAGCCACGCGGGGCCAGGGTGCGCCGCGGGCGCGGGCGGCCGCGGCCAGGCGATCGAGGAGGCCGGCCCGGTCGGGGTGCCACGGCCGGGCGCTCGGGTGCCGCGACCGGGCGGCCGCCCGGTCGAGCGCGGGGTCCTGCGCCAGCGCCGGCGGCGGCCACCAGTCCGAGGACGGCAGGGCGTCGCTCATCGCCGCACGCTCCTCATGCCAGCAGCGGGAGCTGGGCCAGGGGTGCGAAGTGCTCGTCGCTCGTGGCCAGGTCGAGGACGCGCCGCCGCGTGCGCCGGGCCGCCTGCCGGACGGCGACCTCCTTCATGCCGAACACCGGGGCGACCGTCGCGGCGGGCGAGGCGTTGCCCGAGTGCTTCTCGTAGGCGTACTCCAGCAGCAACTCCCGGTCACGGACGCTGACGCGGGTGCGGTCGAGCGCCTCGGCCAGCAGCGACGCGCTCTCCAGGTCGGGTGCCACCCGCGCGAGCGTCTCGACCAGCGACGCGTCGCCCGGGCCCCGACCCGGGGCCGCCGGGGGCTGCCGCTGGTCGACCTCGTCGATGCGGCTGTCGTCGAGCGGGTCGGCCGCCAGGCCGAGCACCCGATCGACCGTGTTGGCCACCCGGTGCCGCGCCCACACCCAGGGCAGGGCGCCCCCGGCCGGGGACCACGCGCCCGCCACGGTCGCCAGCTCGAAGCACACCTCCAGCGCGAGGCCGTCGATCTCGTCGGGCTCGAGCCGCACCGGCCGGCGGGCCACGATGCGGCGCACCGCGGCGGCGATCCGCCCGCCGTACCGCTCGTACAGCGTGACCACCGCCGCCTCGTCGCCGGCGGCGAGGCGACGCATGATCGCCGCCAGGTCGTGACCCTCGCCGAGCGGATCGCCACCGCCCGCCGCGCCCGTCCGGGCGACCTCATGCCACCTCGGGCTCTCGTGCCACCTCCTGCGCTCGTGCCACCGGCTCTCGTGCCACCTCTGGCTGTCCACCGTCCACCTCCGCGTCGGGGCCCCGGGGAGCCCGATCGATACGCAGGAGATGATCCCGACGGGGTGTGACGAACTACATCGGTGTAGTTCGCGTGGCCCGTGCGCATGCCTGTTCCCTACGGTGACGACGTGACCGGCCCCTCGGGCAGCTCGCCGAACCGTTCCACCGGCGCCGGTTGGCTGCCGCTGGGGAAGTCGCGCAGGTCGCCCTTCGGCTCCCGGTCCCAGCGGTCGAACGTCAACGGCGACAGCAGGCGGACGTAGGTGCGGTTCACCGCCTCGGCGTCGTCGCGGCCGGCCAGCGCCCGGACGACGACACCCTGCGTCGGCTCGTGCCGGGGCAGGGCGTGGTGGAGCCAGATGCGGAAGCTGTACGACGGGTCGACGAACAGCTCCTGCGGCGCCCGGGCCACCAGCACGTGGGGGTCGCGGGCGTACAGGCAGATGTCGCGCCGTCCCTCCGCCTCGTCGCGGAGGTGGGAGACGATGCCCTCGAACGACCGGAACGTCTGCCCGAACAGCACGCGCCCCCAGCCCATGTCGACGACGACGTCGCGGGTCGTCGACGCGTCGGGGTGCTCGGCCGGGTGCTGCCAGCTCGTGGTCGAGAGGGCGCCGCCGCCGTCCCGGCCACCGGCCCGGCCCGGGCCGTCCGGGCCGTCGCTCACGGCGCCACCCCGTAGGCCTGCAGCCAGAGCTCGAGCAGGGCGATCTGCCACAGCTTGTTGCCCCCGAGCGGCGTGAGCTCGGCGTTGGGCTCGGCCAGCAGGTGCTCGACGTAGGCCGGCTCGTACAGGCCCCGCTGCTTGGCGGACGGGTCGGTCAACGCGTCGCGCACCATGTCGAGGAGCGGCCCTTCCAGGTGGGTGAGCGCCGGGACGGGGAAGTAGCCCTTGGGCCGATCGATCACCTCGTGGGGGATGACCCTGCGGGCCGCCTCCTTGAGGACGCCCTTGCCCCCGCCGGCCACCTTCAGCGCCGACGGGCAGGCGGCGGCCAGCTCCACCAGGTCGTGGTCGAGGAACGGCACCCGCGCCTCGAGCCCCCAGGCCATCGTCATGTTGTCCACCCGCTTGACCGGGTCGTCGACCAGCATGACCTCGGTGTCGAGCCGCAGCGCCCGATCGATGGGGGTGGCGGCGCCCGGCCGGGCGAAGTGGGCCGTGACGAACTCGCCCGCGGCGTCGTCGCCGCAGCGGTGGTCGGCGGCCACGACCTCGGCCATCGACTCGTCCGGCCGATCGAAGAAGGCCCGGCTGTAGGCGAGCACGCCGCCGTCGGCCGCGGCCGCCGGGTCGAGCAGGGGCGGGTACCAGTGGTAGCCGGCGAAGACCTCGTCGGCGCCCTGGCCGGACTGCACCACCTTCACGTGACGGGACACCTCCTGCGAGAGCAGGTAGAAGGCGACGACGTCGTGGCTCACCATCGGCTCGCTCATCGCCCCGATGGCGGCGCCCAGCGCGGGCAGCAGCCGCTCGGAGGAGATGCGGATGCGGTGGTGGTCGGTGGCGAAGTGCGCGGCGATCAGGTCGGAGTAGCGGAACTCGTCGCCCTCGATGCCGCCGTGCGACTCGAACCCGATGCTGAACGTGAGCAGGTCGGCGACCCCGGCCTCGGCCAGCAGCCCGACCACCAGGCTGGAGTCGAGGCCGCCCGACAGCAGGCAGCCCACGGGCACGTCGGCCACCATGCGCCGGTCGACGGCGGTGCGGAGGGCGCCGAGGATGGCCTCCTGCCAGTCGTCCTCCGACCAGCTCTGCTGCGCGGGGCGGGGGCCGAAGTCGGCGCGCCAGTAGCTCGACTCGACACGGCGGCCGTCCGGGTCGACCGAGAGCAGGGTCGCCGGCGGGAGCTTGCGCACGCTGCGGAGGATCGTGCGGGGCGCGGGCACCACCGAGTGGAACGTCAGGTACTGGTGGAGGGCGACGGGGTCGACGGTGGTGTCGATGCCGCCCCCGGCGAGCAGCGCCGGCAGCGTGGACGCGAACCGCAGCGCGCCGCCGACCTCGGCCAGGTACAGGGGCTTGATCCCGAGGCGGTCACGGCCGAGCAGCACGCGGCCGGAATCGCGCTCGACGAGGCAGAACGCGAACATGCCCTTCAGCCGGTCGACGAACCCGGCGCCCCAGCGGTGGTAGGCCTTGACCAGCACCTCGGTGTCGCCGGTGGAGAAGAACCGGTAGCCGGCACCCTCGAGCTCCCGGCGCAGCTCGTGGTGGTTGTAGATGCAGCCGTTGAAGGCGACGGTCAGCCCCAGCTCGGGGTCGACCAGCGGCTGGGCCGCCCGTTCCGAGAGATCGATGACCTTGAGGCGCCGGTGCCCCAGTGCCACCCGCCCCTGCGACCAGACCCCGGAACCGTCGGGCCCCCGGTCGGACATCGTCGCCGCCATGCGGGCCACTGCCGCCACGTCGGCCGCGCCGCGCGCCAGGTCGACCTCGCCGCTGAATCCACACACGCACGACGACCGTACCCACCTGGCGCCGCGCCATGCACCCGTGGGAATCAGGTCACGGCGAGGAACGACGTGAGCGCCTCGTTGAAGGCGAGGGGGTCCTCGAGGTTGGGCAGGTGCCCGACGTTGGGGACCACGACCAGCTCGCCCTTGAGCAGCGACCGCAGGCTCATCGCCTCGGCGATGGGCGTCACCCGGTCGAGCTCGCCCACGATGACCAGGGCCCGGACGTCGGACTGGCGCAGCAGCAGCATCGAGTCGGGCCGGTCCTTCATCGCCTCCAGCGCGGCCAGCCAGCCGTCGGCGTCGGCCCCGTCGGCCAGCGCGTGGACGTAGTCGACCAGCTCGGGACGGCGCATCGAGCCGGACGAGAGCAGACCCTCGACCGTCTCCTTGGCCAGCGACGCGACCTCGGTGCCGGCCCGCAGCAGTTCCTGCTGCTGGGTCCGCCGCTGGGCCACGGACGGGTCGTCGGAACGGGCGCGGCTGTCGGCCAGCACCACCTGCCGCACACGCCCCGGATGGTGGCGGAGCAGCGCCATGGCGAGGTAGCCGCCCATCGAGGCGCCGACGAACGTCGCCTCGTCGATGCCGAGTTGGTCGAGCGCCCCGGCCACGAGGTCGGCCCACCCCTGCATCGAGGCGGCGCCGGGATCGTCGGGCGGCGGCGACTGCCCGAACCCCGGCAGGTCGACGGCGATGCAGCGGTGGCTGCCCTCCAGGGCGTCGAGCTGGTAGTCCCACATCGCGGCCTGCAATGGGAAGGCGTGCAGGAAGACGACCGCGTCACCCTCCCCCCGGTCGACGACATGGACAGGTTGACCGACGACCTCGAGCAGCGGCATGGGCGGACTCCTTGGAAGGGCGAAAGGCGCGGGGTACCCCTCACCAGTACCCCATGACGGACCCCTCAGGCGAACCCGCAGGACAGGACACCCGGTCCCGATCACGGACGGTGGCAGGACGGCGAGAGTGGCCTCGCACCGCGGCCGGAGGCCGTGGCTCGCTCGCCGACCGCGTGGACCGGCCGCTAGCGTGGCGACAGCTCGCCGTGACCCTTCCCGACCTCGTGCCCTACGGCTGGACCGATCGCTGGGCCGCCCTGTTCGCCGCCGCCACCGACGACCCGCCGCGCCCCCGGGCGGAACCCGGCCGGGTGCTGCGCCACGACGGCGCCGGCCTGCTCGTCGCGCTGCCCGGGGGCCCGCGTGCCCTGCCGCTGGCCCGCCCGGTCGACCCGCCGCCGACCGTGGGCGACTGGCTGGTGGTCGACGACGGCGTGCCGATCGCGGTGCTCGACCGCACCTCCCTGCTGTCCCGCCGCGCCGCCGGCGGCGACACGCAGCAACTGCTCGCCGCCAACGTCGACCTCGTCCTGATCGTGTGCGGCCTCGACCGGCCGGTGAAGGCGGGCCGCATCGACCGGGTCGTGACGCTGGCCTGGGACGCCGGCGCCGTGCCCGCGGTCGTGCTGGCCAAGGCCGACCTCGTCGCCGGCGTGGACGAGCGGGTCGCGGCCACCGCCGCCGCCCACCCGGGCGTCGACGTCCTCGCCACCTCGGTGGCCACCG
>DASSGC010000335.1:0-23872 GCA_035693765.1 Acidimicrobiales bacterium | reverse complement strand
GTGGCCGGCGCCGCGGGCCCGGGGTTCGGGGACCGCCTGAGGGGCGGCGGGCTCCGCTCCGGGCTCAACTCCGGGAGCACGCGAGCACCGCGCCGTCGGCGGGCCCGCGAGCGGCTCCGACGGGCCGGCCGGGGCGTCCCGCCCGGCGCGGGCCACCCGCCGGCGCGACGCGAGCCCGGCGACCAGTGCGGCACCCGCCGCGGCGGCGGCCGCGGCCACGACCGGGACGGCCTTCCGCACCACGCGGTGGCCGACGGTTGTCTCGCGTGTCGAGCCCGAGCGCATCGAACGTCCCCTATCCGCCAGCTCCGACGGTGCGCTCCCTGCGCCCTCCGTCGTCCCCGCAAGATAGGCGACCGCGCACCCCCCTCGTGACGGGCGGCGGCGGCCGACCTCAGCTCGTGACGGGCCGGCAGGCCGGCCCGTCACCGGTGGCGCCGGCGACCCGGTGGAGGATGGCCGACCCGGGCACGACGGTGACGGTGTCCGCGCCGTCGGCCGGGCCGTCGACGAGGCCGTCGACGAGGCCGTCGACGAGCAGGCTGTAGTCGCCGCCGGGCGGAGCCGGCCACAGCAGCGTGGCGTCGGGCCGGGCCGCGAGGTTGCCGCGGGTGGTGCGGCCGGCTCCCATGGCCATCCGCTCGCCGTCCCAGTCGACCTGCACGGAGACCACGTGGGGGCGGCCGTCGTCGCCCACGGTGACGAGGAAGGCGGCGGGGCCGTACTCGGCGATGCGGGCGTCCAGGGCGGTGAGCTCGACGGCCTTGCTCATGCGGGCAACGCTACCGCCGATCGCGGCGGCGGCCGGTGGGCCGGTCGTCGTGCGGATCGTGGGCACCGTCGTGGTTGCGGGCGGCCGACGACCACAGCTCGGCCGCGTAGTGCCGGAGTGTCGCGAGACCGCGGGGGTCGAGCGTGTAGAGCCGTCGCGTCCCCTGGCGCCGGTCGACCACGAGGCGGGCGTCCTTGAGCACCTTCAGGTGCTGTGACACGGCGGGACGGCCGACGGTCATCCCCTCGGCCAGGTCGCCGACCGACCGGGGGCCGAGCCGCAGCCGGCGGAGGATGGCCCGCCGCGTCCGGTCGCCGAGGGCGTCGAGGACGGCGTCCGGGCTCGGCGCGGGTGCGCCGGGGGGACCGGGTGCGGCCAGGCCGGCGCTGCGCTGCGGCTCACCGTGCATCTCGATCGGGGCCTCCCACGCCGACGGCTCGGCCACGTCGGGTGCGGCCGACCCCGCCAGGGTCACCGCGCCGGGCACCGTGGTGCCGCCCTGCATTCGTCGCCGACGGTCGCGGTCGGCCGGGAACTCCTGCGGACATCTGGCCCGCTCATGTCCGCGGTGCCCGCCACATGGCGTGGATCGGCGGGCAGCCGGGCGTGGTGAGCTCGCCGATGGTGACGAAACCGTGCCGCTCGTACAGCCTCCGGCTCCGCCGCGAGGTCGCCTGGAGGTAGGCCGGCTGGCGCTCGCGGTCGGCCCGTTCCAGGGTCGCTCGCAGGAGGGACGAGCCGATCCCGTGGCCCTGCCGCTCCGGGATGACGCCGTGGAGCATCAGGTAGTAGTGGGGCACGCCGGTGGGGTGGTTGGCGTCGAGCAGCTCGAGCAGCCGGGCGGTGCGGCCGGCGTCGGCTCCCGTGGCGGCCGCCAGGGCGGCGGCGAAGCGGCCGTCGTCGTGCCGCGGGAGCCCCGCGCCCGGCGGCGCCCACACCGCGGCGCCGGTGCCCGACTCGTTGAGGTGGTTCCCACCGCCGCGCTGGACCGAGGCGGCGAGCAGCTCGGTGAGCGGGCCCAGGTGGGCGCGGCGGCGTCGCGGGTCCGGCGCCGTCCACGACCACACCGGATCGTCGTGGAGGGCCGACCCGAGCACGTAGGCCAGCGTCGGGAGGTCGTCTGCTGTCGCCGGACGGATCCGGCGTTCGAATCCCTCGGTGCGCGACGGCAGGGAGGTCAGGTTCGTCACGGCTGCTCCTCGGGTCTCGGCGGCCGGGACCCGATCGTGCGCCGGACCCGGCCGATCCGGCATGGGGAGAACGCCTTACCTGCACCTCATATCGGGATGCGTCGAATCGTTCCGCTGCGAGATGATCTTGTCATGATCGTCTCGGGTACCGTGGGGGCATGGATCGGCACGACGCGGACCGGCACGACGCGGACCGGCACGACGCGGACCGGCACGACGCGGACCGGCACGCTCCCGACACCGACCTGATGTTCATGTTGTCGCAGGCGGGCCACGCGCTGATGACCGAGATGACCGCCGGGCTGGCCGCGGTCGGCATCACGCCACGGTCGCACGCCGTGCTCAAGGCCGCACTGGCGGGCGACCAGACGCAGAGCCAGCTCGCCGACCAGTGCGCCCTCGACAAGACCACCATGGTGGTGACCGTCGACGCGCTCGAGCGGGCCGGCCTCGCCGAGCGGCGGCCATCGAGCACCGACCGCCGGGCGCGGATCATCGCGGTCACGCCGGCCGGGGCCCAGGCGGTGCGCGAGGCCAACGCCATCGTCGAGCGCATCTACGAGGACGTGCTGGCGGCGCTGCCGGCACCCGGCCAGGGTGTGTTCGTGGACACGCTCCGGCGCCTCACCGCCGAGGGCGGACGGCTGTCGACGCCGGTCGCCTGCGAGCAGGTGGTGCGGCGGCGGGCGCAGCGGGCGGTGCAAGCGGTCCCGTGATTCCATCCCGCTGTAGATAGTAAAGATCAGAACTATCTGTTACGGTCGCTTCCATGACCGTGACGACCCCTGACGCTCCCGGGCGGGACCGCCGCTCGCTGGCACTGGTGATCCTCTGCACCGGGATGCTGATGATCATCCTCGACCAGACGATCATCAACGTTGCGCTGCCGGCGATCCGCCGCGACCTCGGCTTCAGCCAGTCGGGCCTGGCCTGGGTGGTCAACGCCTACCTCATCGCGTTCGGCGGCCTGCTGCTGCTGGCGGGCCGGCTCGGCGACCTCGTCGGTCGCACCCGCATCTTCGTCGCCGGCCTCGGCCTGTTCACGGCGGCGTCGCTGGCCTGCGGTCTCGCCACCTCGGCCGGCATGCTGGTCGCCGCCCGCTTCGTCCAGGGCGCGGGCGGCGCCCTCACCTCGGCGGTGATCCTGGGCATGATCGTGACGCTGTTCCCCGAGCCCGGTGAGCAGGGCCGGGCCATCGGCGTGTACAGCTTCGTCGCGTCGGGCGGCGCGGCCGCCGGGTTGCTGACCGGGGGCGTGCTGACCCAGGCGCTGAGCTGGCACTGGGTCTTCTTCGTCAACGTCCCCATCGGCCTCGTGACGCTCGTCGCGGCGCGGCGGGTGCTGGCCGCCGAGCAGGGCGGCGGGCTGCGTGCGGGCGCCGACGTGGCGGGTGGGGTGCTGGTGACGGCCGGCCTGATGCTCGCCGTCTACACCATCGTCGAGACCGCCGGGCAGGGCTGGGCATCGACCCACACGCTGGGCTTCGGTGCGGCGTCGCTGGCGCTGCTCGCCGGCTTCGTCGTCCGCCAGGCCCGGGCGGCGCACCCCCTGCTGCCGCTGCGGGTGCTCCGGTCGCGCAACGTCACCGGCGCCAACCTGGTCCAGATGTTCATGGTCGCCGGGATGCTCGGCTTCCTGTTCATCGGCACCCTCTACCTCCAGGAGGTGCTCGGCTACGACGAGATCGGGACGGGGCTCGCGATCGTGCCCGTCGCGGTGTCCATCGGGGCGCTGTCCCTCGGTGCCTCGCCCCGGCTGAACGCCCGCTTCGGGCCCCGCACGGTGCTGGTCCCCGGGTTGCTGCTGATCGTCGCCGGGCTGTCGCTGCTGACCCACGCCCCGGCGGAGGCCGACTACGCCGTCGACCTGCTCCCCGTGACGTTGCTGCTCGGCGTCGGCGCCGGCCTCGGTCTGCCGGCCCTCATGACCCTGGCCATGTCGGGAGCCACGCCGGAGGACTCGGGGTTGGCCTCGGGACTCGTGAACACCACCCAGCAGGTGGGCGCGGCCCTGGGGCTCGCCGTGCTGGCCTCGCTGTCGTCGGCGCGCACCGGGTCGCTGGGCGCGGGCGGCGCCGGCCCGACCGCTGCGCTGCTCGGCGGCTACCACCTCGCGTTCGGGGTGGCGGCAGCCTCGGTGGCGATCGCCGTCGTCCTGGCGCTGGTCGTGCTGCGTGCCCCGGCGGCCGAGGCGGCGCTCGCCGACGACGGGCAGGCGTTGCTGGCGAGCGAGCCGGCCGCGGCGTGACCGGACATACACATGACGTCATGTTCAGGCCGGTGGGAAGCACCAGGCATGGCAGGTTGCGGAGCGTTCGACCCGGCCGAGTCGCCGGTCCCCCGAATGGCCTGGTGATGAACTGCGATATCGCTACTGTCACTCATGGCAGTTGAGTCGGCAACCCCCGTGGTCATGTGACGTCCTAGCTGCCTGGGAGGCATCGACGCGTCATGCAAGCGACGCTGCGGGCCGCCGGTTTGCTACCGTCGGGTAGTCAGGCAACCGGCGAGGACACTCGGAGGGACCGGATGTCGAACGGCGTGATCGGCGCGGTCGGGGTGGGGGTCACCGACCTGCTCCACCGGCCGCCGGGGCCGGGATGACCCGTGCCGCGCCGCCGGTCACCGGTGGCGTCCCGCCGGCGGCCCGGGATTCCCGAGTGGCGTAGGGAAGGATGTTGAGGTCATGGCCGGTCCACCCCCTGGCCTGACCGACCGCGGCGGTCCACTCGGTGACGAGCCGGCCGGCCACCTGCTCACGACGCTGATGGGGGACTACTGGTACGCGAGCCCCGAGTTCGTCCCGTCCGCTGCCCTCGTGGCCCTGCTCGCGCAGTTCGGCGTGGGCGAGGCGGCGACCCGGGCGGCGCTCAGCAGGCAGACGCGCCTGGGTCGCCTCGAGGGCATCAGGCGCGGGCGCACCACCGCGTACCGGCTCGCGCCCCGCCTCGTCCCCGCAGCCGTCGCCCACAGCCGGACCCTGATGCGCTACGGGGCCGAACCCCGGCCCTGGGACGGCCAGTGGACGTGCGTCGTGTTCTCGATCCCGGAGGCGAGGCGCCACCTGCGCCCGGCGTTGCGGCAGCGGCTGCGGCGCATGGGTCTGGGCCCGTTGTTCGACGGGTTCTGGATCACGCCGTGGGCGCCGCTCGACGCGATCGACGAAGCGCTGGCCGACCTGGGGGTCGTCGAGGCCGCCGTCTTCCGGGTGACCGAGGTGGCCCGCCGCGGCCGGGTCGACCTCACGGGTGCGTGGGACCTGCCCGCGCTGCGAGCCGGCTACGCCGGGCTCGTCGACCAGCTCACGGAGCTCCTGGAGCGGCTGCGGCGAGGCGAGGTGGGCCCGGCCGAGGCGCTGGTGGCTCGCACCGCGGCCACCGCCCGCTGGCGCGTGCTCGTGGCCGACGACCCGCAGCTCCCCGACGAGCTGCTGCCCGACGGCTGGCCCCTGGGCGAGGCCCGCCGCCTGTTCGGCGCCGCGTACGACGAGCTCGGACCCCTGGCCGAGGTCCGGGCCCGCCAGGTCGTCGGGGCGGACGAGGCGCTCGACTGGCCGCCACCCCGGGCCCATCGGGTGGCCGACCGGTTCGCCGAGGGCTGACGCGTCCGGGTCGGCGTCCTGTCAATCCGGGGCGGCGGAGCACGTCGACGTCGCGGCCGCGGCCGCGCGGGCAACGCGCGTGGCCGCAGGTCGGGCGTCCCCGGCGCGGGGGCCGCCCACCTGGGGTGTGACGGCACCCACCCGGACGACCGAGCGGGTGCGCCGCCCGCCCGCTGCGGGCGAGCAGGCGACGATCTGGCCCCACAATAGAGACAACACGAAAAGATCTATTTCGCATCATTAAGGACATTATTCGAAATGCTGTAGGGCATGTCACCCGTTCGGAGACTCTTGGCCGATACGGGTGCATACCCGTTGCTAGAGCAAACATGTTGCCCTGTTTGGGCGTATGCTCTGCGGGGGGCATGGAGTTGGAGGGGAACATGACACGCTGCGAATCACGGGTGACCCGTGCTCTCCGCACGAGGGACCCGTCCGGTGCAGATCCACCCGGTGGCACGCCGGCGGTGGCGGCGCCTCGGAGCCGCGTCGCGGTCGTGGTGGTCGGCGGCAGTGAGCCGGCCCCGCAGGTGGCCGGGGCGTCGGGCGCGCCGCTGATCCAGGTCGTGGGCCAGGCGCCGGCCGGCACCCAGGCACGCGCCCTGGTGGCGCGGGTCAAGCCCGACATCGTGCTGCTGCACGTGGACCGGGCCGACACCGACGTGGGCGCGCTGATCGACGGGTTGCAGGCCGAGCACCCGACGGCCCGCATCGTCGTGGTCGACGGCAATGCGCGGCCCCGGGCCGTGGGTGCGAACAGCGCAGGGGCCACGGGCGGGATGGCGGGCGGCAACGGTGCGAGCACCGCCGGCCCGGGCGTGGCGGAGCCCGGCGCAGCCCCGGGACCCGCCGGCACCGCCGCCGGCGTCATCGTCACCGACGGCGCGTTCGTCGACGTGGTGGCCGGCATCCGCACCGCCATGGCCTCCGGCCCCCGGAGCTCGCCGCCCGACTGGGCACCGGCAGAGGCCCCGGAGGCGAGCGCCATCGTGGCGCCGGGCGTCGTCACCGCGGTGCGCTCGAACGGCAGCCGGCCGTCGCTGACGCGGCGGGAGCACGAGATCCTGCGCCTCGTGGCGCTCGGCCACACCAACAACGAGATCGCGCTCCGGCTCGGCCTGGCGGCGAACACGGTCAAAACCTATTGGCAGCGAGCCCTGCACAAGTTGTCCGCCCGAAACCGGGCCGAGGCGATCGCCCGAGCCCACGAGATGCACCTCATCTGACGCAGAAGTAATTAGCGAACTTTACGCTGTCGACAACATATGACGTAGCTGCAATCGATGGGATTGCACTCGGTCATATGTGGCCGGACGGTGGCAGGGCTGAGTCCCAGGGTGACCGCCGCCGGCGGCGAGGGCGTGCGTCAGATCCGGCCATCGCCGGCCCAGCCGGCGGCCACCGCGGCCAGCGCGTCGACGATCGCGGCCTCGTAGTCGGGCCGGAAGGTCGGTGCCCCGGTGCCTGGCCGGACCCGGGGCGGCAGCTCGAGCTGCGCCCCCGCCAGCCGGGGCAGGTTCACCGGGTTCCGCGGGTGCTGGCCCCGCAGCCGCTCGGGGATCGATCCGAGGTCGTCCACCACGGTGAAGTCGGATCCCAGCCCGCCTTCCAGCTCCTGGCGCAGCCTCGCCGCCAGCGGGCGGTTGCGGCCGCCGAGGAGCAGGGTGGTCCACATGTCCTCGCGCCCGTAGCCGTGCACGGCCACGACGACGTCGACATGGGCCAGGAACCGGCGCAACGCCGGCGACGCCGCCGGGTCGAAGGCCACCGAGGGCAGGTGCCACGACAGGTCGGGCGGCTGGCGGATCGCATACAGGGACGCGCCCGCCCGGTCGGCGGCCGCCGCCGCGATCGTGTCGGTGCCCCGCTCCAGGTTGCCGCCGTGGAACGCCATCAGCCCGAAGGTCCCCCGCAACTCGCACACCTCCTCCACGCCGGGATGGGCGAGCAGGTCGTCGAGCATGGTCCCGCCGATGCTACTGGCGGTGCGGTGGCACGCGCCGTCGGTGTGTCAGCAGACCGGGCGGACGTAGGGGTAGGGGTTGACCGCTGCCCCGCCGCCCGGGTGGACCTCGAAGTGCAGGTGGGGCGTGCCGGCCGCGTTGCCCGAGTCGCCGACGTACCCGATCACCGTGCCGGCCTCGACGTGACCGGCGCCGACCTGCTCGTAGCGCGACAGGTGGGTGCCGTAGTACGTGTTGCCGTTGTCGCCGTAGACCCACCACGACATGCCACCGATGCTGCTCGTCCGGTGCTCGACGTCGCCGCTCACCGGGGCCACGGTCGGCACGCCGATGTCGGCCAGCATGTCGACGCCCTTGTGCGTGCGGCCGCCCGAGCGGGCCGCACCCCAGGTGTCGGTGAACGACACCGGCCCGTCGACCGGGCAGATGATCTGGCCGGCGGCGATCTGGTCGCGCCGCCGCTGCTCCTCGGCCCGCTGGGCGTCGATGGCGGCCCTGGCCTCCTGGGCGGCGGTCAGCGACGCCGCGATCTCGGCCTGCCGGGCGGCCAGCGTCGCCGCCAGCTCGGGGTCGGTGGCGGCCCCGGCGTTCAGCGCGTCCTGCACCGCAGTCACGAACTGCGCCTGGTCGCTCACGGCGGCGTCGAGGTCGGCCAGGGCCGCGGTCGCGTCGTCGCGGGCCTGCTGGGCCGCGACGAGGGCCTCCTCGTGGGCCGTCTGCATCGTCTCCAGGTCGTCGAGCGCGTCCTGGTAGCCGGTGAGGTCCTCGGCCGACCGGTCGGCCTGGATGTCGAGGATGGCCTCCTTGACGGTGGCGTCCTCGAACGTCTCGGCGCTGAGCACGTCGAGCGCGCTGGCGGCCGGCGGGTTCACGAACGCGTCGATCACCACGGCGTCGCTCTTGGCCGTCTCCTCCTCGATGAGGAACTCGACCTCGGTCACCGCCGCGTCCGCGTTGGCCAGGTTCTGCTCGGCGGTGGCGACCGCGTCCTGGGCCAGCCGGAGCTGCGCGAGCTGGTCGGCGATGCGCTGGTCGAAGCCGTCGAGCACGGTGGCCACGCCGTCGTCGCCGAGCCGTGCCACCTCGACCAGGGTCCAGTCGGTCGGGAGGTCGCCCTCCGACGGCGCCGGCTGGTCGGGCGCGGCAGGTGACGCGCCGGCGCCGGCGGGGAGCGCGATCACGGCGAGCGCGACGGCAACGGGGCCCCAGCGGCGGACGGCCTGTGTCCGGACGTCCAACGTGTCCTCCTCGCGGCGGTGACCAGCTACCGGGCGTCGGGCGGCTGCGCTCGACCGTCCGGTCCGACGTGAAACCGTAACAACCGGACGGCGGTGATGTCACGGCGACGGAGCGTCCCGGCTGCCTTTGGGACTCGAGCGGATGGCCTACCTGAAGCGGGAGCGATGTTGACGTCGGGTTCATGTTCGGCTACGGTGCTTCCACGGCAAGGTTCGTCCGCCGGAGATCACCTGGATGACACGAGACGTTGCAGGTCACGAGGGGGAGCGCGGCAGCATGCCGACGTCGAGGGCGACGAACCACGAGATCGGCCTGACGGCTGCCGGCGAGGGGTGCACCCAGGCAATGTCCCCGGCCGGTGGCCGCAGGCACCCTCGTCATCCCGCACCACGACATCGTGGCAAGGGATGACCAATGTTCGTGGTGTGGGGGCGGGGACCCCTTCCCGCCCCGCCCCCGCCCACTACCCTGCTGACGTGGCCCTGGAGGTCGACGAGCGCAGCGGGTTGCCGGACGGGCGTGGCCAGCGCGCGGGCCAGGCCGCCGGCGGCCGGCTGCTGACCCCCCGGGGCCTGCGCACCCGTGCGGTCCTGGTCGCCGCGGCCAAGCAGGTGTTCGAGCAGATCCCCTTCGCCGAGAGCCGCATCACCGACATCACGACGGCAGCAGGCGTCGCCAGCGGCACCTTCTACACCTACTTCGACTCGAAGGAGGAGATCTTCCGCGAGGTCGCGGCGGCGGTGCTCGGCGAGATGTCGGAGGCGATCCGGCGCGACCCCGACAACGTCGAGCGCGATCTCATCCGCGACATCGAGTACGCGAGCCGCCAGTTCTTCCTCGTCTGCGTGCGCAACCCCGGCATCGTCCGGTCGATCGAGCAGGTGGCGCCGGGCGACAGCGAGGTGGCCACGGTGCGCCGGTCGACGGTCATCAACAACGTCAAGCGGGGCGAGCGCTGGATCCGCCGGCTCCAGGCCGCCGGCATCTGCGACGACATCGACCCGTGGAAGACGGCGATGGCCCTGCACACCATGAACGTCCGCCTCGCCTACGACCACCTGCTGACGAGCACCGCCGGCGACGATCTCGAGGCCGACATCGACGAGCTCGCCCGCACGGTCACCCACATCTGGGCGCGGACGGTGGGCCTCGAGCGGGTCGAGCCCCGCACGGCACCCGACGAGCCGTCCGGTCTGGCATCGTGACCGCACACCGGGAGGCACGATGACGACAGGACCGTTCGAGTTCGGGGGCATCAACCACTTGGCCCTCGTGTGCCGGGACATGGCGCGCACCGTCGACTTCTACGCCGGGGTCCTCGGCATGCCGCTGGTCAAGACCATCGAGTTGCCGTTCGGCATGGGCCAGCACTTCTTCTTCGACTGCGGTGGCGGCGACTGCCTCGCGTTCTTCTGGTTCCCGGAGGCCCCCGAGCCGGCGCCCGGCGTGTCGGCCCCGAAGGGCCGGCCCGACCAGGGCGACCTGACCAGCGCCATCGGCTCGATGAACCATGTGGCGTTCTCCGTGCCGCCGGACAAGATCGAGGCGTACCGCGACCGGCTGCTCGCCGCCGGGGTCGCGTGCACCGAGGTGGCCAACCACGACGACAGCGACGTCGGCCTCAGCAAGCGGATGCATCCCGGGGTGTTCGTGCGGTCGGTCTACTTCCAGGATCCCGACGGCATCCTGCTCGAGTTCGCGGCCTGGACCCGGCCCCTCGGCCCCGGCGACGTCGTGCACGAGCCGGCGCGGGCGATCGGCGAGTCCGCCGCCACGTAGGAGGCCGACGGTGCCGTCGGACGGTGCCGCCGGACGGTGCCGCCGGACGGTGCGGCCGCGCCCGGGGTATGGCCCCGGGTGGCCCGCGGGTAGTCCCTTCAGGTCATGCACCGGGTGGTGGCCGGCGGGGAACGTGTGCCCGGAGTCGGCCCCGCCCCTCACCCAACGGAGGGACGATGCACCGACGAGCTGCAGCACTGTCGATGGCCGGGGCGCTGGCCGTGGGGAGTATCGGGCTCGCCGCCTGCGGCGATGACGAAGACGGCGACGGCGGCACCTCCGACGAGGAGATCCAGGACGTCGAGGACACCGTCGACAGCCTCGGGAACGAGGTCGACGAGGAGATCGACGCCCAGGACCAGGGCAGCAACGACGACAGCGAGTGATCTCGCCCCTGACCGGGCGGGCCGGCCCAGGCCCGGACCCGCCCGGTCAGGTGGTGGGCAGGCGGACGACCGAGATGAAGAAGTCGTCGATCTGCCGGATCACCCGGACGAACTTGTCGAAGTCGACGGGCTTGGTCACGTAGGCGTTGGCGTGGAGGTCGTAGCTGCGCAGCACGTCCTCCTCGGCCTCCGAGGTCGTGAGCACCACGATCGGGATGCGGCGGAGGTCGGGATCGCTCTTGACGTCCTCCAGCACCTGCCGGCCGTCCCGCCGGGGCAGGTTGAGGTCGAGGAGGATGAGGTCCGGGCGCACCCCACCCTCGTGCGCCGTGGGGTTCCGCAGGTAGTCGAGCGCCACGACGCCGTCGCCGACGACGGTGAGGCGGTTGAGGACGTTGCCCTCCTCCAGCGCCTCTCTGGTCATGAGCACGTCGCCCTCGTCGTCTTCGACGAGCAGGACCTCGATCGGCCGGACGGCCTCAGTCAGCATCGGGGGTGCCTCTCTCCGGGGAGTCGGTGTCGGGAAGTGCGATCTTGAACGTCGCGCCGGGTGGTGGGGTCGGCTCCAGCCAGATGCGACCGCCGTGGTACTCGACGATCTTCTTGGCCAATGCCAGGCCGATGCCCGTGCCGGCGTACTCGGTGCGGTTGTGCAGGCGCTTGAAGATCGTGAAGATCTGCTCGCCGTAGTCGGGATCGATGCCGATGCCGTTGTCGGCCACGGTGATGACCCAGGCGGGACCGTCCCCGGCGAGCCCGGCATCTGCGCCGTCGCGCAGCGTAGCGTCGATGGTGACGAGCGGTGGTTCCTCGGTGCGGAACTTGAGCGCGTTGCTGATCAGGTTCTGCACGGTGGCGCCCAGGAGCCGGCGGTCCCCGGTCACCTCGGGCAGGTCGCCGACCACCACCGTCGCGTTGCTCTCCTCGATTGCCGGACCGAGCACCTCGACCACGTCACGCACGACGGCCCCCAGGTCGACCCGCTGGAACGCGTCGCTCGTCCGTCCCACCCGCGAGAACGTCAGCAGGTCGTTGATCAGGTCCTGCATCCGCTTGGCGCCGTCGACCGCGTAGTGGATGTACTCGTTGGCACGCTCGTCGAGCTGGTCGGCGTAGCGCATCTGCAGGAGCTGGCAGAACCCGGCGACCTTGCGCAGCGGCTCCTGCAGGTCGTGGGACGCCACGTAGGCGAACTGCTCCAGGTCCGCGTTGGACCGGGCCAGCTCGTCCGCCTGGCGGAACAGGTCGCCGGACGCGGCGTTGAGCTGGTCGACCTCCGCCAGGATGCGCAGCCGCATGGCGTCGACGTCGGCCCCGAGCCGCACCAGGTCGGGCGAGCCCTCGCCCCGCACCACGTGGTCGAGATCGCCCCCGGCGACCACCCGCGCGTCGCGGCCCAGCCGCTCGATGGGGCCGACCACCACGCGGGCCAGCGCGACCATGATCACCGCGCCGGAGATCACGAGCCCCAGCGTCTGGACCACCATGGCGAGGCTGGCGCGGCGCGCGGCGTCGTCGAGGTCGCCGATCGCCGCCTCGCGGCGGTCGTCGAGCTCGAGGCCCACGTCGTCGATGGCGACGCGCACGGCGGCGAAGCGGGAGCGGCCGCCGGTGTCGACGGCCTCGCTCACCGGGGTGCCCGCGCGGGTGACCGCGATGGCCGGCTCGGCGAACGTCGCCTGCCAGTCGTCCACCCGGCCGGCCACGACGTCGAGCGTGCCGCCCACGTCACCCACGCCGCCGACCAGGTCGTCGAGGCGGGCCAGGGCCTCGTCCGCCGCCTGCCGGCCCTCCTCGTAGGACGAGAGGAAGGCCGGCTCCCCGCCGAGCGCGTAGCCCCGCACGCTGCTGTCCTGGTCGGCGGTCGCCGCCCGCAGGTCGCCGAGGGCGACCACGGCCGGGTCGATCCGGTTCACCAGGTCGTTGCGGACGTCGCGCTGGCGGGCCTGGAGCACGAGCTGCACGACCAGCGTCGCGGCCAGGAGCCCGGCCAACGTGGCCAGGAGGACCACGAGGCGCGTCCGCAGGGTCCAGCCGGCGGGCCCGCGGCCGTCCTCACCCATCGGCCGCACCCCGTCCGTCCCGGCCCTCGCGTCGCGGCGGCGGGGACTGCGCCGGTGGTCCGGCGGGGATCGACACCAGGCAGAGGGCCACGTCGTCGGTCAGCGGCCCGCCGTTGCGCCGCTGGACGTCGGCCAGCAGGCTGTCGAGCAGGACGGTCGACCGGTGCCCCCGCCCGGCCAGCTCGTCCACGAGCGCGGCGGCGGCCGCGATGCCGAGGCGGTCGCCCCGGTCCGGCCCGGTCCGGCCCTCGATCAGGCCGTCGGTGTAGAGCAGCACCTCGGCGCCGGGTCCGAGCGGCACGGTGACCGGCGTCCAGCTCGGCGCCGGCATCACGCCCAGCAGGTGGCCGTGCGCGCCCTCGCCCAGCGGGCGGCCGGCCGGGCCGACCGCGATGGGCGGGGGGTGCCCGGCGAGCAGCAGCACGCCCTCCCGGCGGTCCTGGGCGATGTCGAGGGTGGCGAGGCTGGCGAAGGTCAGGTTCTCGACCTCGGTCCGCAGGAAGCGGTCGAGGACCTCGAGCACCCGCGGCTGGTCGAGACAGGCGAGCGTGAGGGCCCGCCAGGCGCTCCGGAGGCGGGCGCCGAGCGCGGCCGCGTCGGGGCCGTGGCCTGCGACGTCGCCGATCATCACCGTCACGCGGCCGTCGGCCGCCTCGACCGCGTCGTAGAAGTCGCCGCCCAGCTCGGCGCCCTCCCGGCCGGCCCGGTAGCGGACGGCCACCTCGACATCCGGCGAGTGCAGCAGCAGCGGTGGCGTCAGCGCCCGCTCCATGCGGGTGTTGTCGGCCCGCCGGCGCTCGGCCGCGAACAGGTCACGGGCCAGCCGTGCGGCCCGCTGCCGTTCGATGGCATAGCGCACCGACCGGGCCAGGAGCTGGTCGTCGACGCGGCCTTTGACCAGGTAGTCCTGTGCGCCGGCGGCCACCGCCGCCATCCCCAGGCGCTCGCTGGCGGCGCCCGTGAGCACGACGACCGCGGTGTCGGGTGCGTGGCCGACGATCTGCTCGACCCCGTCGAGGCCCTGGCAGTCGGGCAGGCCGAGGTCGAGCAGCACGCAGTCGACGCGACGGGCCGCCCGGCGGGCGTCGGCCAGCCGGATGACCCGCTCCACCGCCGCGCCGGGCACGCCGTCCGCCAGCATCTCGCGGACGAGCAGGGCGTCGCCGTCGTCGTCCTCGACGAGCAGCACCCGCCAACCCGACGAGATGTCGTTCTCGGCCACCGCGAGGGCCAGCGGGTCCGCGGCCCGATCCAGGGGCGGTACCGGCGGGGGCCTCAGGTCGTCGGTCACCGGCACCGTCGCCTGCCGGGGTGCCCGCCGGACGGGGGCGGTCGCCGGCCGTGCCGCCCTGCGGCCGGCGCGGGTCGGGGTGTGCGGCGTGGGGGCCTGCGGGAGCTCAGCGCCCCGCGGGAGTAGGCGTGCAGGGTGGTGTCCTTCCTCGGCGCCGAAGCATCGTCCATGTCACCCGGCGGACGCGACGACGGCGTCGCGGCGTCCCATCCCTACCCCGGACGCCGCGTCGACATGCACGCGACCGTCGTGACCTGCGAACCTGCGAACCTGCGAACCTGCGAACCTGCGACCGGTGGCGGGGTGGCGGCACGCAGCCTGCCCGGCGATCTCGGGAGGGCGGTCAGGCGATCCGCACGCGGTCCACGAGCTGCGGGAGGGGCGCCGCGCCGACCGGCTCGATCCAGGACGCCTCGGGATCCTCGCCGCCGGGCACCGCCCGCCACCGCCGGCGCGGCACCGCCCGGTCGATGCCCACGGCGTAGACGGTGAGCGCCCCGGTCCGGTCGATGTGCATGCGCAGGAAGTTCCGGTATGCGGTGATGCGGGCGGCCGCGAACGCCTCGTTGGCGTGGGCGTGCAGGCCCGGGATGGCGACCGCCAGCGCGAGGTAGGCGCCCATCACGGTGGCACCGACCACCGCCCCCAGCCCGAAGGCGACGATGCTCGCCACCACCGCGAACGCCCACCCGTCACTCGCCCAGCCGCCCACCGTCACGGCCACCAGGGCCACGGTCACCATGGCCACCACCTGGCCGGCCAGGTGCACCACCGCGAGCCCCGTCTTGGTCGCGTACCGCCGCATCCCCCGGGCCGCCCACGCCGGGGTCTTGGCGAAGGCCCACAGCCCGATCAGCACCACGAGCAGGAACACCGCGGACGCCGAGCTGCGGAACAGGCCACCGGCCAGGTCGCCCCAGCCCCAGCCTGCGGCCGCCTCGGCGAACGTCTGCTGGCCGCGGCTCAGGCTCCGCAGCCCGAACTGGATCGTCCACAGCAGCGCCAGGCTGACCGTGCCCGGCACCACGAGGAAGCTCGGGTTGCGGACCGCCAGCAGCAGCGCCCGCAGCGACAGCAGCCGGGAGCGGCCGGACCCCGGGTAGCGGGCGACCACCTCGTAGTCGACGACGTCGTCGGGCGCGTCGGGGTTGATGCCGATCGACGCCCGCCGCGGGAGGTGGTGGGTCGGGTGGAGGAACGCCCCGCCGCCACCGGCCGTGATCTTGTGGGTCGGCCCGATCTCGGTGTCGTCCGACCCCCGGTGCTCGTAGCGGGAGTAGTGGTGCTGGTCGCCGGCGACCGTCAGCTTCAGCTCGATGCGGTTGGGCCGGAGCAGGGTCCGCTCGAGGAAGGCGAGGTTGCGGTACGCGAGCGGGTTGCGGTCGAGGTCGACCCACGTGGGCACGGCCGTCGCCAGCACCAGCCGGCAGCCCGCGGCCTCGGCGGCCACGGCATGGAAGAAGTCGAGCTGCGGCTCGTCGATCAGCGAGTCGGACTGGATGTCGATGCCCCACAGCCACCAGTCGTGCGGCAGGCGGACCGCGAAGTAGCTCCGCGTCTGGTGAGACTGCCAGCCACCGAGCCACCGGTCGTCCTGGCCGAACAGCCGCATGAACCCCGTCAGGCCGTCGTACCAGTCGTGGTTGCCGGGGATGGCGTAGACCGACGGGTGGTCCCGCGCGGTCCAGGGCAGCGCCGCCCGCCACGGCCCCTCCAGCCGGTTCTCGTAGCCCTCAGCGCTCGCCGCCGGGTAGACCTCGTCGCCGCCGAGCACCAGGACGTCGCCCCGCGGCAGCGGCTCGTCGACGCCCGCGACCGTCAGGCGCCGCTTGGCCACCTGGTGGGCGACCGTGGCCGTCGCCTCGAACCCGTCGCCCGTGTCGGCCACGTAGTCGATCCAGATCTCGTCGCGGTCGGCGTGGCGGCGGTCGGGCTCGCAGGGCTTGGACGTCTGCAGCTCGCGCTTGTCGAGGAACGAGCCGAACACCGAGGTCACGCCCACGTGCAGGCCCGACTGCGCGAGCACCCCGGGGCTGAACCAGCGCACCGCGCTCTGCGGGGTGAAGCGCAGCTCCCGGGGGCTGAACGAGCGCGGCCGGGGCGGCGGCTCGCCCGCGCCCGCCGGCATGTCCTGGGGGGCATCCATGGCCAGGCATCATCGCAGTAGTCGGCCCGGCACGCGGCGGCCGCCCCGCACGGCGTCGGCTCCGTCGGGTCAGTACGGCCAGACCCAGTCGCGCACGGCCGGCAGGTCGTCGCCCACCGCCCGGGTGTGGTCCCGGGCCTCGCGCCGGCGCGACGTCATCTCGCCCCGGATCTCGCCCACCGGCACGGCCAGCGACGGCACCCGGTCGACCACGTCCATCACCAGGTGGAAGCGGTCGAGGTCGTTGAGCATCACCATGTCGAACGGCGTGGTGGTGGTGCCCTCCTCCTTGTAGCCCCGCACGTGGATGTGGTGGTGGGCGGTGCGCCGGTAGGTGAGCTGGTGGATCAGCAGCGGGTAGCCGTGGAACGCGAACACCACCGGCGCGTGGGTGGTGAACAGGGCCTCGAACGCCGCGTCCGACAGGCCGTGGGGGTGCTCCGACGAGGGCTGCAGCCGCATGAGGTCGACCACGTTGACCACCCGCACCGCCAGGTCGGGCAGGATCTGGCGCAACAGGTCCACCGCCGCCAGGGTCTCCAGCGTGGGCACGTCGCCGCAGCAGGCCATCACCACGTCCGGGTCGCGGTCCGGGTGGGTCGAGGCCCAGTCCCACACGCCGATGCCGTCGGCGCAGTGGGCGGCGGCGGCGTCCATGTCCAGCCAGTTGGGCATCTCGTTCTTGCCGGCCACCACCACGTTGACGTAGTCGAGGCTGCGGAGGCAGTGGTCCATGGTCGACAGCAACGTGTTGGCGTCGGGCGGCAGGTACACCCGCACCACCTCGGCCTTCTTGTTGACGACGTGGTTGAGGAACCCCGGGTCCTGGTGCGAGAAGCCGTTGTGGTCCTGGCGCCAGACGTGGCTCGACAGCAGGTAGTTGAACGACGGCACCGGCGCCCGCCACGGCAGCTGGCGGGTCGTCTTCAGCCACTTGGCGTGCTGGTTGACCATCGAGTCGACGATGTGGACGAAGGCCTCGTAGCAGTTGAACAGCCCGTAGCGGCCGGTGAGGGTGTAGCCCTCCAGCCAGCCCTGGCACAGGTGCTCCGACAGCACCTCGATCACCCGGCCCGACGGTGCCAGGTGGTCGTCGCCGGGCTCGCGTTCCGCCACCCAGGCCCGGTCGGTGACGTCGAACACCGCGGAGAGCCGGTTCGACGCCGTCTCGTCGGGGCCCACGATGCGGAACGTTCTGGGGTTGCGGGCGACGACGTCGCGCAGCCAGGTGCCCGTCACCCGGGTCGGCTCGGCGGCCGACCGCCCGGGCGCCGGCACCTCGACGGCGTACTCGCGGTAGGGGGGCAGGTCGAGGTCGCGGCGCAGCCGCCCGCCGTTGGCGTGGGGGTTGGCGCTCATGCGGCGGTCGCCGTCGGGCGCGAGCGCGGCCACCTCCGGCCGCAGCCGGCCGCCGTCGTCGAACAGCTCCTCGGGGTGGTAGCTGCGCAGCCACTCCTCGAGCAGGCGCACGTGGTCGGGGGCGGTGGCCAGCCCGGCCAGCGGCACCTGGTGGGCCCGGGAGGTGCCTGCGACCTGCACGCCATCGACCACCTCCGGCCCGGTCCAGCCCTTGGGGGTCCGCAGCACGATCATCGGCCACGGGGGTCGCTCGGTCGAACCGTCGGTGCGCCACGACCGCTGGATGGCGGCGATCTCGTCGAGTGCGGTGTCGAGCGTGTCGGCCAGGGCCCGGTGGACCAGGTCCGGGTCGTCGCCCTCGACCACGTGGACGGTGTGGCCGTAGCCCCGGAACAGCGCGGTCAGCTCGTCGTGGGGGATGCGCGCCAGGACGGTCGGATTGGCGATCTTGTAGCCGTTGAGGTGCAGGATCGGCAACACCGCCCCGTCGGTGGCCGGGTCGAGGAACTTGTTGGCGTGCCAGCTCGCGGCCAGCGGGCCCGTCTCCGCCTCGCCGTCGCCGATCACGCAGGCGACCACCAGGTCGGGGTTGTCGAAGGCGGCACCGTAGGCGTGGACGAGCGCGTACCCGAGCTCTCCGCCCTCGTTGATCGAGCCCGGGGTCTCCGGGGCGGCGTGGCTGGGGATGCCGCCCGGGAACGAGAACTGCCGGAACAGGTGCCGGAGCCCCGACTCGTCCTGGGTGACGCGCGGGTAGGTCTCGGTGTAGGTGCCCTCGAGGTAGGTGTTGGCCACCACGCCCGGCCCGCCGTGGCCCGGCCCGCACACGTAGATCATGTCGAGATCGCGGGCGCGGATCACCCGGTTGAGGTGGGCGTAGATCAGGTTGAGGCCGGGGGTGGTGCCCCAGTGGCCGAGCAGCCGGGGCTTGATGTGGCTGAGCGTCAGGGGGTGGCGGAGGAGCGGGTTGTCGAGCAGGTAGATCTGGCCGACCGACAGGTAGTTGGCCGCCCGCCACCACGCGTCGACACACGCGAGGTCCTCGGCGGATGCGGCGGTGGCCGGCGGAGCGGTGGTCGCCATGCGCGAAATGCTGCCACGGCCGGACGCGGGTCGGTCGCCGAACCTCTTGGGGTGCTTGGGCTCCTTGGGCTCCGCTCCGCGAGGCTGGCGCCATGCGCTTCGACACCTACCTGGTCGACGACATCGCCGGCGCCGCCGGCCAGGCCCAGCGGGCGGAGGCCGCGGGCTATGCGGGGCTGTTCACCCGCGAGGCCCGCCACGACGGCTTCCTCCCGCTGGTCGCGGCCGCCGGCGCGACCGGGCGGATCGAGCTGGGCACGGCCGTGGCGATCGCCTTCGCCCGCACGCCCATGACCCTCGCCCACCTCGGGCACGACATGCAGATCCTCAGCGGCGGCCGGTTCGTGCTCGGGCTCGGCAGCCAGATCCGCCCCCACATCGAGAAGCGCTACTCCATGCCCTGGTCGCGGCCGGCGGACCGCATGCGCGAGCTGGTGCTCGCCCTCCGGGCCATCTGGGACTGCTGGAACGGCGGCGCGCCGCTCGACTTCCGCGGCGAGTTCTACACGCACACGCTCATGACCCCGATGTTCGTCCCCCCGGCCAGCCCGCACGGGCCGCCCCGCGTGTGGGTCGCCGGCGTCGGGCGGCGCATGGTCGGCGTCGCCGGCGAGGTTGCCGACGGGCTGGTGTGCCATCCCCTCGTGTCGCGCCGCTACCTGGCCGAGGCCCTGCTCCCGGCCCTGCACGCAGGGGCGCGGGCGGCGGGCCGCGACCCGGCCGGGCTGGAGGTGGCGGCGACGGCGATGGTGGTCACCGGCCGCGACGAGGCCGAGATGGCCGCGGCGGTGACCGCCACCCGGCTGCAGGTCGCGTTCTACGCGTCGACGCCGGCCTACAAGCCGGTGCTCGACCTGCACGGCTGGGGCGATCTGCAGCCGGTGCTGCGCGACCTGTCCAAGCAGGGCGACTGGGGGGCGATGGGCGCCGCCGTGCCCGACGAGTTGCTGCGGACGGTGGCCGTCGTCGCGGAGCCCGGCGCGGTCGGTCCGGCCCTGGAGGAGCGGTTCGGCGGCCTCGCCGACCGGGTCGGCATCTCGTCGACGACGGGCGGGACGAGGCACGCGTTGGACGATCTGGTTCGTAGCATGAGTCGCTGACATGGGAGAATGACCGTTACGCGACTCGGCGGGCAGCCAGAGGGAGTGCAACGCGTGAAGTTCAGGTTGCTGGGCAACCTCGAGGTCGTCATCGACGGCGCGCCGGTGGACATCGGCGGCACCCAGCCGCGCACGGTGTTGGCCATGCTCCTCGTCGCCGGCGGCCGCGTGGTGCCGGCCGAGACGATCATCGAGGCGCTGTGGGGCGAGGAGCCACCCGACTCCGCCGCCGGCACGCTCCAGAGCTACGTGTCCCGGCTGCGCCGGGCGCTCGTCCCGGGGGGCGCGCGGGGCGAGGCGGCCAAGGTGCTGGCATGGGACCCGCCCGGCTACAAGCTGGTGGTCGGGTCCACGGCGCTCGACACCCGGCGCTTCGAGAGCCTGGCCGACCAGGGGCGGGGCCTGCTGCTGGCGGGCGACCCCGAGGCGGCCCGCACGCTGCTCGACGAGGCACTCGGCCTGTGGCGGGGCCCGGCGCTGCTGGAGTTCTCCCACCTCGACTTCGCGTGGGGGTTCGCCGCCACGCTGGAGGAGCGGCGGCTCGCGGCCACCGAGGACCGCATCGACGCCGACCTCCGGCTCGGACGCCACACCCAGGTCGTCGGCGAGCTGGGCGAGCTGATCGTCGCCCACCCGTTGCGGGAGCAGCTCCGCCATCTCATGGCGCTGGCGCTCTACCGTGCCGGCCGCCAGGCCGAGGCCTTGCGCATCCTCGACGACACCCGCCGCACGCTGCGGAGCCAGCTCGGCATCGACCCGGGCCGGCCGCTCGTCGAGCTGGAGGCGGCGATCCTCTCCCAGGACCCGGCGCTCGACCTGCCGCCCCCGGCGGGCCGGGGCGGCGTCGCGGCCGCGGCCCCGCCGCCCGTCGGCGGCGATCGCACCCCGTCGCCCGGCGCCGGCCCGCCCCCGGCGGCACCTGGTGCGGCCGCCCCGGCGACGGCCGCGTCCGCCCCGGCGACCGCCACGTCCGCCGCGACCGCCGCGACCGCCTCGTCCCCGGCACCGTCGCCTGCGGCGGCGGGGTCCGCGAACGGGGCGGCGGCCGCGCCGGCGACGGCCGGAGGGCCCGCCCTGGTCGGGCGCGAGGCCGAGCTGCGCCAGGCCGTGTCGGCCCTCGACGAGACCCAGGGGGCCACCCGCGTGGTGCTGGTCGAGGGCGAGCCCGGGATCGGCAAGACCCGGCTGATGGAGGAGCTGGCCGCCGAGGCCGCCGGGCGGGGGACCACGGTGCTCTGGGGGCGGGCCTTCGAGGGTGGGGCCACGCCCGCGTTCTGGCCGTGGCTGCCGCCGCTCCGCGCCCTCGCCGCCGCCCGCGGCGACGCCGAGCTGGCGCCCGAGCTGGCCGCGGTGCTCGGATCGAACGGCAACGGGAGCCCGCCGCCCGCACCCGCCGCCGACCACACGAGGTTCCAGCTCTTCGACGCCGTCGCCGAGCTCATGCGGGCCGCGGCCGCCCGGCAGCGCCTCGTGCTGGTGCTCGACGACCTGCAGTGGGCCGACCTGCCCTCCCTGGAGCTGCTCACGTTCGTCGCCGGCCAGCTCGTCGACGCCCCGATCCTGCTGGCGTGCACCGTCCGCCAGCTCGAGGTCGGGCGCAACGACGCCGTCGTCGAGGCCCTCGCCGCGCTGTCCCGGGCGCCGGCCACCCGCCGCATCTTCCTGCGGGGCCTGTCCGCCGGGGCCACGGCCGAGCTGGTGGCGGCCGCGTCGGGCCGGACCGTCGACGACGAGGTGACGGCCGCCATCCGCGACCGGGCCGAGGGCAACCCGTTCTTCGCCACCGAGCTGGCTCGCCTCGTCGCGGGCGCCCGCACCCGTGCCGACGCACTCGGGACGGTGGCGCCCGGCGGTGACGTGCCGTCCGGGGTGCGCGACGTGGTCCGGCGGCGCATCGCCCTGCTGCCCGAGCCGACCGTGCGCCTGCTCCAGGTCGCCGCCGTCATCGGCCGCGACGTCGCCCTCGACCTGCTCACGGCGGCGGCCGGTGCCGACGTCGACGCCGTCCTCGACGGCATCGAGCCCGCCATCGTCCACCGGCTGCTGGCGCCCGTGCCCGACAAGCCCGCCACCTTCCGGTTCTCCCACGCCCTGGTGCGCGAGGTGCTCGCCGACGACGTCTCCGCGCTGCGCCGGGCCCGCATCCACCTGGCGGTGGCCGATGCGCTGGAGGCCACCGTCGGCGAGCTCGACGACGCCGCGGAGATCCTGGCCGAGCACCTGTGGGCGGCGGCGCCGATCGGGGTCGGTGCCCGCGCGGCACCCGCCCTGGAGCGGGCGGCCGAGGTGACGGTCCGGCGCTTCGCCTTCGAGGTGGCGGAGGACTTCCTGGTCCGGGCCGTCCAGATGCGGCGCACGTCGAGTGCGACGGCGGACGACTACGCGGCCGAGCTGAAGGCGACGAGCCGGCTGCTGTCGGTCCAGCGGTCGGTGCACGGCTACAACAGCGTCGCCGACTCACCCCACCTGCGCCGGGCCAAGGAGCTGGCCACCCGTCTCGATCGCGTCGAGGACCTGGCCCGGTTGCTGTGGACCGAGTGGGCCGCCTACGACACGAGCGGCGACTTCGCCCGGTCCGACCCCATCGCCGACCAACTGCGCGAGCTGGGCCGCGACCACGCCGATCCCCTGGTGCGCGTCACCGGGCTGGCGGCGCTCGGCACCTCCAAGTGGCACCAGGGCGACGTCACCGAGGCCGTCACCCTGCTCGACGAGGCCATCGAGGTGAGCGCCTCGGCCACCGCGCCGGCCCTGACGCTCGGCCTCGATCTCGAGGTCATGGTGCTGCCGATCCCGCTCGGCCTGTTCATGCGGGTCCTCGCCGGGGCGCTGGGCACGCCCGACGACCCGAGGGAGGCCGAGGCGGTGTTCCAGGGCCTGGCCGCCGCCGCCCCCGACCGGTACGCCATCTCGCTGGTCCAGGTGTTCGCGGCCGGGGGCGCCCTGATGAGCGGCCACTACGCGTGGGCCGAGCGGGCCGCCCGGCGGGGCATCGAGGCCGATCCCGAGTCGCTCTTCAGCTTCTGGGGCCGCGGCCTGCACGCCTACCTGGCGACCGCGCTCATCGAGCTGGGCAACCTCGAGGAGGGCCTTCCCATGGTCGAGTGGGCGACCCGCCGCTTCAACGATGCGGGCGGCCGGACCGGCACGGTCGTGTTCAAGACCGCCCGGGCCGCCGGCCTGGCCGAGGCGGGCCGGCTCGACGAGGCCGCCGAGGCGGTCACGGAGATGCGCCGCGAGCTGGAGACGTACCGCGAGATGTTCGCCGAGCCGGTCGTCATCGAGGCCGAGGCCCGCGTCCGTCACGCCCGGGGCGTCGATCCGGCCGAGGTGCGCACGCTCCTGGCCTCGGCCGTCGACCTGGCGGCGCGCCAGGGCAGCCACGCCATCGCCCACCGGGTCGCGGGCACCGCGGCGCGCCTGGGCCATCGGCTGCCGCCGCCCGCACCGGCCGGCTGACCGGCCGCGAGTCCGCACGCCCCGGCCGCGACGCGCCACCAGGACGGACCGCCGGCGCCGACACCCGGGCGCGGCGCCGCCCGGCGGAGGGGGAGCGCCGCCGGGCGGGTGCCGTGCCGGGGTTCGCGGTCCGGCCGTTGGATGGAGCGGGCCGCCGGGCGGTCCGGCCGGTGGGGAGGCCCGGCGGGCGGGGAGGAGCCGCCGGGCCACGGCGGTCACGCCGGGGCGGTGACCTCCACGGCCTCGGCGATGCGGGCGTAGTGCTCCAGCGCCTCGTTGAGCGAGTGGTCGCCCCGCAGGCCCAGGATCACCTCGTGGGCCCCGGCCCGGCGGGTCGCCTCGATGTCGTCGGCGACCTGGTCGATCGAGCCGGTGTACGACGAGCGGGCGCCGTCCACCGGCGCCGCGGTCAGCACCACGTTGGCCCGCACCACCAGGTG